>JADMIN010000153.1 GCA_015478575.1 Ktedonobacterales bacterium
TTATTGCGCTGAATCAGAAGACGAGCTTGGACGACTCCCGCATCTGACCCAGCGAATGGGTGCGAAGTGAGTGACATCCCAGCTCCTCTATGGCTGCCCACCAGCAAGGAGCAAATTGCCGGTATGAGCGTCGAACACCTCAAACCCACGAGGGAAGGACACCGGCCCGTTCACGCTCGCCATGCCAGTGGTGCCTGGCGCGCTCACATCACACCTTCATCATAAGACAACACCCATAAGACAACATCGCCAGCCAAAACACGCGGCCACCCAACGTTATCTGTGTGGAAGTGACACTATAATAGTGGCGCCGCGCCCCGGTTCACTCGCTGCCGCGATGGTGCCATTGTGCGCGGTCACAATCCACCAAGCCATCGCCAGGCCAAGTCCCGCGCCATCCGTCTTTCCCATTGTGCCCCCGCTACCCGTGCGAGCGGACTTCGCTCGGTAGAACGGATCGAACACATGCGGCAGATCCTCGGGTGCGATACCGATCCCAGTGTCACGCACCGTCAGCCGCACGCCATCGCCGCGACTCGGCAGGTGAGGCGGCAGAAGGTGGCGCTCGTGCGTTCGGCGCACGGAGACCTCGACCGCGCCCCCCGCCGGCGTATACCGAATGGCATTATCCAGCAGGACGAGAACAAGCTGCTTCAGCCGATCGTGGTCTCCCTGGACGACAAGTGCCGCAGGCGTACCACTCCCTTGATGGTGGATTGGGCTCATGGTGAGGGCTACTCCGCTCGCGCGCGCAATCGGCTCCAGTTTCGCTATCGCCTCGGATGCCACGGCCGCGACATCTACATCGCGCCTCACGAACTGGCCGAGCGCGGCATCGTCGCGCCCGAGCAGCAGCAGATCATCCACGAGCCGCGCCATGTAATCCACCTCCGTGACGATCTCCCGCACGTCCTCGCCCAAGCGCGCCGCCAGGCCATCACTGTCCACTTGGAAGCGCTCGTTGGAGGCTCGCACGCCCGTTGCGCTGGATGCCTCAGCGAGAGACGCCGCAGAGTTGCCCCTGTCTGGGGCGGCCCCGGCCGGTGCGAGGGGAGCATCCGCCCCAGGCGCCGGGGGCATGGTGTCGGAGAGTCGCTGTAGGCCCCGCGCGACGAGTTCCGCCTCTGAGCGCAGAATCGCGAGTGGAGTGCGCAGCTCGTGCGAGGCGGCGGCCGCAAAGCGGCGCTGGCGCTCGTAGGCGACGCCCATGGGGTGGAGCGCCCGACCGGCCAGATAGAAACTCGCGGCGGCGGTAACCACCAGCACGCCCGCACCGACCACGGCGAGGATGAGCAGCAGATCGCGCAATTGGCGATGGCGCGCCGCGAGCGACATGCCGACCTGCAAGGCTCCGACGATCTGGCCGCGCGGCCGGATCGGCGTTGTATACAACCGGTATGCGTGCTGGTCGTCGCCCAATGTCACCAATGTCGAAGGCTGCCGTCCAGAAAGCACGGGTTGCAGCGCGGCAACATCGGGTAGGCCAAGTGTACGCACATTGCCGGGATCGGTGATGACCACTCCCGCGCGGTTCACCACTACCATGAAGACATCCGGGCTTGTAGGCTCGTATTGCTCACTGGTGGGGTCGCTCCCCTCCCGCCGGGCCGCGCCCGTAGTCGGCGCCGGCGTGGTGGGAGGAATCAGTCCCACGCCCGCACTCCCCTCTTCAACCATGACACGCGCGGCGCGCGCGTACAACTGGTCGTTCACCTGCTGGTCGGTGGCATGGACCTCCCAGGTGTAGACGGCAATAGCCATCAGGGCAAGAATGCCGGCAACCACGAGCAGATTGACCACGACGAGTCTCCCACGCGCTGCTCGCAAGGGATGCGGACGCGCCCCGTCATGGCCATGCAACCTGCGTGGCCACGAATCCCGACCAGTCATCGTGCGTGCCGGTTCACGTGGCCCGACCACCCGCATCTTCCCTGCGGTGTCCCCCACACCATCGCGATCACGAGCCTTATCGCATAGCGTCCATACTGATGCCCACCATCCGCCGGGCTTGGCAAACCAGGAACGTCTCACCCCCAACGCCCTCCTTCCGACACAGCACGCAACGTATAGCCCACCCCACGCACTGTGTACAGCAGCTTCACCGGCGCGTCGCGATCAATCTTCTCGCGCAGATAATGAATGTACGTGTCCAATACGTTGCTGCCAGCCTCGGTTCCGTCAGGCCAAACCCGGTCCGTAAGCTGTTGCCGTGTGATCACCCGCCCCGGGTTTCGCGCGAGGACTTCCAACAGCGCAAACTCACGCACCGTGAGGGGAATGAGCCGGTTGCCGCGCGTCACCTCGTGCCGCAGCACGTCCACCGTCAGGTCGGCTACCCGCAGGTGTGTCGCCTGCGCCACCGGATCGAAGGTGTGCGGCCGACGCCCCAATGCCCGCAGGCGCGCGAACAGTTCGTCCATTGGGAACGGCTTGGTCAGGTAGTCGTCAGCGCCCGCATCGAGTCCCGCTACCTTGTCACCCGTTTCCCCCAGGGCGGTAAGCAGGAGGATCGGCACGCGGTTGCCTTGCCGACGCACCGCCGCGCACACCGCGATACCTGATTGTCCAGGCAACAGCACGTCCATGATCACCACATCATATGCGGGTGCGTCGGCCGAAAGGCGAACCAATGCCGCTTCCCCGTCGGCGACAGCTTCGACGTTGTGACCCTCGTCTTCCAGATTGCGCTGATAGCTGCGCGCCAGACGCAACTCATTCTCGACCAACAGGATACGCACCACCCGCGCCTTTCGCCTCGTGGACAGCCCGCCGTGCCGTCATTGTACCATCGCGGCATTCTGGCCAGCCCATCCCGCCGTCGCGCGCTGGGCGCATCAGCAACCAGAGACTATGGCATACGCCGAGTGCCCTGACCCAAATAGTGCCCTGACCCAAATTGAGAAAACCGGACCCAATATGAGAAGAATCTCACAGAACTTCCATCAATCTCTCAGGTGCCTATGATACCGTCATGTCATGCCAACACACTCGACTGATGCATCGAACACACCACGCGCGCGCCGTTCTCCCATTGGCTCGCCAGCCAACGTAGCGGGACCGCATGTGACAGCGCCGCATGGGGCCACGGCTCCCGATCCCCCCACTCCGCTGGTCGGCGCTCCGCGCGCGCCCATTATCTCGACCTGGGCATTTCTGCCGCTTCGGCTCTTCCTGGCTGTCACCTTTGTCTACGCTGGCCTCCAGAAGCTTACCGATCCACAGTATTTCAGCCCATCCGCCCCTGGCTATATCGGGAAGCAGATCGCCGGCTTCGCGACCGGATCGCCTATTGGCAGCGTCTTGCTCCACATCGCCCTCCCCCATGCCGCCTTCTTCGGCGCACTCGTCGCGTATGGCGAGTTGGCCATTGGCCTGGGCACGCTGGTAGGGCTGCTCGCTCGGCCCGCCGCGTTCTTTGGGGCGCTGCTCAGCCTCCTCTTCTTCCTATCAGCAAGCTGGCGTGTTCACCCATACTTCTACGGCGCCGATATTGTGTTCCTTTTCGGCTGGGTGACCCTCGCCCTTGCCGGGCCACGGGCAGGCGGATGGCCGGCCTTCGATGCCCTGCTCGTACGTCGGCCGCTACCCCATGTGCCGGTCGGATACCATCAAACCGTCGCGCGAGTGCTCGCCATCGTTCTAGGTACGGATGGCGACCTATCGAACGCGAGCTTAAATGAAGCAGCGGTGTACAGGGAGCGCCGCGCTAGTGGTGCCGTCTCACCCGCACGCCCCCCCGCTGCCCGGCAGGCACAACAACCGCGCCAGCCTCGCGCCGGGCACCAAGTGCGCTCCACACACGGGCGTGGTCGGCCACAGGCACCCCCTAGCCGCCGCGACTTCATCCGTGGGTCCCTCTCCGGCGCCGCGGGCGCGCTTGGTCTGGTCTTCGTGATGGCGCTGCTCCGCCGGGGTGATGAAGCAGTGACGGCTCCCTCCGGCTCGACCGCCACCAGTGCGACCCCCGCGACGTCAGGGGCAACGGCAACCGGAGGCAGCGCCAGCACAAGCGGCGCCATCGCCCAGGTGAGCGTGGTGCCGGCCAACAGCGCATCGCAGTTCACCATTCCGTCGAACAGTGATCCTGGCGTCCTAGTGCATCTCAGCAACGGGCAGTTTGTGGCTTTCGACGCGACCTGTACGCACGCCGGTTGCCCAGTTCAGTACGATCCGAGCAGCCAGATGCTTATCTGTCCCTGCCACGGGGCCGCTTTCGATCCGGCCCAGGCCGCGGCGGTTGTACAAGGACCAGCGGTGACGCCCCTTGCGAGCGTGCCGATTCATGTGGATTCCGCGAGCGGTAACATCACACTGGCATGATACCGACAACGCCGACGCCCACGCGAGCCATTTCAGCGATACAGCACACGTGGCGCACCCAGCCACTCTGGCCATCCAGACGGTCAGGACCGTCGGACACCGACGACTCCAGTCACGAGTAAGGAACATTTCTTGTTGACTTCTAACGCGCTGATTCCCCAGCTCCGCCCCTTGATCCACCCAATGCTCGTCCACTTCCCCATCGCGCTGCTCTTCGCGAGCGTCGCGCTAGACTGGCTCGGCTACTGCCTCAAGCACCCGAACCTGACCCGCGCGGGCTTCTACACCCTCCTGCTGGGCGCCTTCGCCGCGGGCATCGCCGCACTCACCGGCCCCGACCATGTGACCGGCGATGCTGGTGTCCCAGCGCTGTTCGCTGCGCACCAGACGTGGGCCGCCCTGACCGTGGCGCTCGCCGTCATCATGGCCGCGGCGCGCTTTCTGGCCGCGCGTGGGATCTCCGGCGGCCTCGCGCTGGCATACCTCGTCTGTACGCTTATGCTGCTCGGCGCCGTTAGCCTGACCGGTTACTACGGCGGCGAGATGACGTACCACCACGCCGTCGGCGTCACAGCGCCCAGCGTCTCCGCTCTCTCCGCCCCAGCGGCTGCGTACGTGCGCCCGCTCATTCCCGCCAAGCCATTCGTCGCGCTGATCGGCTTCCTCGCCGTCATCAGTTTCTGCCTCTGGATGGCGTTGGGCCACCGTCTTACGCCCGCCTATTACGCGCTGTGGTGGCGCGCCGTTCGGCAAGATCTCGCCAACACCGACACCCCCCTCTGGACACTTCAGCACACTACGCCCAGGGTTGCCACGACAGGACCACAAGTGCCCGTTTGGCAAGCGTCCCAACAGCCTCCACAGTCTCCACAGTCAACGCACGGCCCGTATGAGACAGGCGACGACCGGATGCGTCTGCGCTTGCCTCACAACTGACCGGCGATCCCTGCCTCACACCCACCACCGCTGGCTCCGAGTCCGCATGGCGAGCAGGGTGACTCGCCGTCATCAGGTATACGAGCGGCACATCGCAGTGGGCAGATGTGTAGAGGGGGTCTGAGCATCTTTAGCTGGTTCGCTTGGCCTTCGATCCGCTTTTGGCTACGCAGGGAGGTCAGCACAGCGGCAACAGTGTCACTGTCCCGACACGCTCCATTGCGGAAGTTCACACGTGCGCGCATCCGGCTGGAAGCGTGTACATCTCTCTCCATTTGCCTGATCGGAGCGCGGACGATCATGTTGGCGCTGCTCAGACGCCCTGGCCAGTGCTTCGACTGGGATGACCATCACCCTCTATGCTATGACAGAGAACGCGGCACATCGAGTGACGCCAGACGAACGAGAGAGGGAGCGAGACCGTATGGCCGACCAAGACGAGTTACAGCGCTTGCGCGAGGACGCCAGCACGCGCGTCTTCATTGAGAACCGCCTGACGGAACTGTTCGCCGCGGAGGATGACGCGCTCCGCGCCGCCCTCCAGGCGGCGCGCGACCACGGAATGCCCGAAATTCAGATCTCGCCCCTCCAAGGGCGCCTCTTGCAGGTGCTCGCCAGCGCCTGTGGCGCGAAGAAGATCCTCGAGATCGGCGCCCTCGCGGGCTACAGCAGCATCTGGCTCGCCCGCGCCCTGCCCACCGATGGCCGCCTGATCTCGCTCGAGATCAGCGAGAAGCACGCCCAGGTCGCCCGCGCGTCGCTGGAGCGTGCCAGGGTGGCCGACCGTGCCGAAGTGCGTGTCGGCCCCGCCGCCGAGCTCCTCACGGGGCTGGTTGGTGACGCCCCCTTCGACCTCATCTTCATTGACGCCGACAAAACGGGCTATCCCACCTATCTAGAATGGGCGCTGCGGCTCGCGCGCCCTGGCAGCCTGATCGTCGCCGATAACTGTATCCGAGGCGGCGCGCCCCTGCGCGAGCCAGGCACCAGCCCCGCCACTCCTGATGAACTCGCGCTCGGCGAGTATGATCGCCGCGTGGCACGCGACCCACGCCTGCGCTCCATCGCCATTCCGCTGGATGAAGGCGGTATGGATGGCTTCGCGATCTCCGTGGTGCTTCCGACCGCGGCAACTGAGACGGCACCCTGAGGCGATACCCCACCGTGACGGCTCGCTTGACGAGGGCGGTCCGCGCGCGTACACTGGCGATGTCTTCTCGCGCGCCCTCCCGTGTGGGTGGCCGCCACGAGCACTCTACGCCACGAGCACCCCGCGCGGCCAGGGCGCTAGGG
>JADMIN010000882.1 GCA_015478575.1 Ktedonobacterales bacterium
CTAGGCTGCCGAAGCCTGGTTTCCTCGCCACCCCCGACTTCGGCGAGCGCCTGAGTTTCATCCTCGCGGCGCCGGCGCTTCTGGTCGGCATCGCGCCGCAAGTGCTGCTCGCCGCGGGCGGCATCGCCGACGAAAGCAATCTTCTGCCAGCGGATGCGGCCAGCCGCGGCGTCCTTCCCCAGACGTTGGGCTATCGTGTTGGCACGAGTCAATGGCTGCCCACCGCCGGTTGGATCGCCCTGGTCCTGATCGTGGCGGTCTTCGCCGCGTTGCGCTCCGGCAGCGTGCGCACGATCAGCCCAGTGTATCGCGCCGGCCAAGCCGCGCCCAGCGCGACAACATCGAGCACGACCGCATCTAGCGCGACAACACCCAGCGCGACAGCTCTTTCTGAGCGGGCGCCGATGACTGAGGCCGGTGTAACGGCGGAAGAGAGCGGGGACATCAGCCCCGCCGCCCCCGTGGATGTCTGGCATGATCTGGCGCCAGTCTTCCGCTCCAGTTGGGCGCTGCCTGGCATTGACTGGCTGCTCTCTGGTGTCGAAGATGAGAGTGATGAAGAAGGGACGCTAGATGAGGCCACCGACGAAGATGAGACGGATGCGGTAGCCGCGCCGGACGAGACGGCGGGACCGAGCGCGGGGGGTCCGGGTGCCACGCGGATAACTCCATCCAAGACCACCACGGCCACGCGGGGCGCGGAGAATACGGGAGGGCCAGCATGAGCGAGTTTCAAGCGGCGCGGCGGGCCGCCGTCTGGGTGCTGCCGCTGGAGACGGGGGGCTGCGGCGCGAGTCTCCAGAGTATCTATGCGCTGCTGGCGCCAGACTATGCCGCGGAGTTGCGCACGCAAGGAGTGAGCTTCGCCCGCAGCCCACGTCACGCGGATGTCGTGCTGATCACTGGCCCGCTGACCGTGGTCGCGCGCGAGCCAGTACAGCGGTTGCTGGCGACGGTGCCGCAGCCGCGGGCACTGGTGGCCGTGGGCAACTGCGCGATTGATGGCTGTGTCTTCGGCGCGAGTTCCTCCATCCACAACAACGCCGCCGAGCTGTTGGATGTGCATGTCGAAGTCGCCGGCTGCCCGCCCTCGCCATCCGCCATCCTCGCGGCCATCGTCGAAGCCCGGCAACTGCTGGCCAACGCCGAGGCTGGTGTCGAAGAGGATGATGAGGACGAAGAGGCGCAGGCGGAGGACGCGGAGGTTGAAGCGGGAGTTTCGCGCGAGACGACATCGGGCGAGACGACATCGGGCGGAGAGGACAACGCATGAATCAGGTCATCAGC
>JADMIN010000154.1 GCA_015478575.1 Ktedonobacterales bacterium
ACCAATATCTGACCGAGTTGGGCGCGAACGTGCTGGTGAGCCGCAACGACCAGATCACGCTTGAAGAGGCGGAGGTGCTGCATCCATCGCACATCGTCATCTCGCCTGGCCCCGGCACACCCGCTGAGGCGGGCATCTCGCGCGAGGTGGTCGCGCGGCTCGGCCCACAGGTGCCATTGCTAGGTGTCTGTCTGGGCCACCAGTGCATCGGCGAGGTCTATGGCGGGCAGGTGGCACGCGCGCCAGAGCCGGTGCATGGCAAGACCTCGCGCATCTCCCATAGCGCCCAGGGCATCCTACGTGGCCTGCCCAATCCCTTCGAGGCCACACGCTACCATAGCCTGATCGTCAGGCGCGAGGACCTGCCGCCATGCCTAGAGGTCACCGCCTGGACAGAGGACGGCCTCATCATGGGCCTGCGCCACCGCGACTATCCTATCGAGGGCGTGCAGTTCCACCCAGAATCTCTTCTGACGGCGGCGGGCAAAGATCTGCTGCGCAACTTTCTGGAGGAGACCCCACGCCAGGAGACGCCGCGCTCGCCCGCTCCACATGGCGAAGCGCGGTGTCCGGCTGGCGAGCGGCAGGAGCGGACGGCAGGCCCGCCCGCCCTGCTCTAGGCACCCTGTTCCTGCTCCCCATTCACCACTCTCCAACGCGGAGGGTCTCCAACGCGGAGGGTCTCCAACGCGGAGGGCGGCCACGTGGTGGGGGGGGTCCGTGTCTCTATAGGTCCCTCGGCCCTCGTGAAGGGCGGGGGCGTGTGGGTAGTTGGATGGAGGCCCAGCGATGATTCGAGAGGCGATCACCCACTTGGTAGCTGGCGGCTCACTCAGCGAGGCCGAGGCCGCTGGCGCGATGGAAGAGATCATGACCGGCGTCGCGACCCCGTCGCAGTTGGGCGCGTTCCTGACGGCGCTGCGGCTCAAGGGCGAGACGATCGAGGAGGTGACGGGGCTGGCGCGCGTCATGCGCGAGCAAGCGGTACATGTCTCCCTGCCGGAGCATATCCGCGCGCTGGATACCTGTGGCACCGGGGGCGATGCCTCTGGCACGTTCAACGTCTCCACCGCGGCGGGGCTGCTCGCCGCCGCGCTCGGCCAGCCGGTCGCCAAGCATGGCAACCGCGCCGCCACCAGCCACTGTGGCAGCGCCGATGTGCTGGAGGCACTGGGCGTGCGGCTGGAACTGGGGCCAGAGCACGTGGCAAGCTGTGTTGAGCGTGTGGGCTTTGGCTTCATGTTCGCGCCGGCCTATCACCCCGCCATGCGCCACGTCGGCCCTACCCGCCGCGAAATCGGCATCCGCACCGTCTTCAACATCCTCGGCCCCTTAACCAATCCCGCTGGAGCGCGCCTCCAAGTGCTGGGCGTGGCTGACCCACGGCTGCCGCGGCTCATGGGCGAGGTCTTGCTGCGGCTTGGTTGCGAGCGCGCGCTCATCGTGCATGGCGAGGATGGCGTGGATGAGCTTTAGCTCTCCGCTACCACCCGCGTCTGCGAAGTGCGCGGCGCCGCGGGCGATCTGGTGGAATACACCGTTACGCCCGAAGCGCTGGGGCTGGCCGAGCGCCCGCGTGAGGCTGTTCTGGGCGGCGATGCTCAGCGCAACGCGGCGATACTGCGCGATGTGCTCAGCGGACGGCTGGAGGGCGCGCCCGCTGAGATGGTCGCCCTGAACACCGGCGCCGCGCTCTACGTCGCGGGCCGCGTCGCGAGTATCGCCGAGGGCGCGCGCCAGGCACGCGACGAGCTGCGGGCGGGCCGTGCCGTTGCCACGCTAGAGGCGCTGATGACCACGAGTCGCGCCCTCGCCGCCACGTCCGCGTGAGCCGCCTGTCGCGCCCACGTCTCCCACCAGTCTCCTACCGGCCCGTGTCACTTCTGTCGGTATATCTCTGTGAAGCGCGTGCGCTCACCTCTCAGGAGGGGCGCCTGCTGGATGGGGGAAAACGGGAAGAGTGAGGAGAGCCACCATGACCGATAGCATCTTCGCGCGCATCGTCGCCGCCACTGAGCGGGAAACCGCTGAGCGCAAGGCGCATATGCCCTTGCGTGAGATACAGGCCCAGGCCGGTGCCGCCCCACCGCCCCGCGATTTCGCGAGCGCACTCAGATATGGCTCACTCCACTCCGGTGAGGAGAGCGACGCGGGACACCTCATCGCGGAAATAAAGCGCGCCTCGCCTTCCAAAGGGGTGCTCGTCCAGGACTTCGATCCCGTCGCCCAGGCCCGCGCCTATGTCGCCGGTGGCGCCGCGGCCATCAGCGTGCTGACCGAGCCGCGCTTCTTTCTGGGCGCCCTCGACCACCTGAGCGCGGTGCGCGCCGCGGTGAGCGTGCCACTCCTGCGCAAAGATTTTCTCACTGACCCCTACCAGATCTATGAGGCGCGCGCCGCTGGAGCCGATGCCGTGCTGCTGCTCTGCGCGCTGCTGGATGACGCGGGGCTGCGCGAGTTGCTCGCGCTGGCCCGCTCGCTCGGCATGGAGGCGCTGGTCGAGGCGCACGACGCCAAAGAGGTGGGTCGCGCGGTAGCCGTGGGCGCCCAGGTGATCGGTGTCAATAGCCGCGACCTCCGCACCTTCGCGGTGGATGTTGATACGATGCGCCATCTGCGTCCCCTCGTGCCCGCGGACCGCATCTTTGTCGCGGAGAGCGGCATCGGCGATGCGCGGGCCGCCACCCAGGCCCGCCTCTGGGGCGCCGATGCCATTCTGGTCGGCGAAGCGCTGATGCGCGCGTCGCATCCCGCCACCAAGACGCGGGAACTCGTCACCGCGCTGCGCGGCCATACATCGCTGATGTTGCCCAGCGGCCATTACCCTTTCATCAAAATCTGTGGTATCACCCATGTTGTACAGGCGCTGTGCGCTGGCCAGTTGGGCGCGAATGCCATCGGCCTGGTCTTCGCCGAGAGTCACCGCCGCATCACGCCTGAGCACGCGGGCGCGATTATCGAGGAGGTCGAGGATGCCGCTGGCCAGCAGCCCAAAACGCAGGAGGCACAGCGCTGGACCGCCCCCCTCAGCGTTGGCGTCTTCGTCAACGAGCCTGCCGACCACATCGCCCGCATTGCGGACACGGCCAGTGTAGATGTCATCCAGCTCAGCGGGGATGAGTCACCGGCGGATTGCGCGGAGGTGGTGCTGCTGACCGGTTTGATGGTCGTCAAGGCCCTGCGCCCGCGCGCGACCGCTGAACTCGCGGCGCTGGATGCCTACGTCCAGGCGGGCGCGACGCTGTTGCTCGATACGCCCAAGGCGGGCCGCTATGGCGGGACGGGCGAGACCGGCGATTGGGCGCTCGCGCGTGTGGCGGCGCGGCGCTGGCCCATCATGCTCTCCGGCGGCCTCACCCCGGAGAACGTAGCCGCGGCGGTTGTGGCGGTTGGCGCGTGCGCGGTGGATGTCAGCAGCGGCGTCGAGACCAACCGCGCCAAAGATCTCACGAAGATCGCCCGTTTCATCGCCGCTGCCCGCGGAGCCACGGGAGATGGCGACCCCGCGGACCACGAAGACGACGAAGACCACCCTCGCTCCTGAGGTCCAGAAGAGAAAGTGACGCGCTCGATGACGCAGCCGATTCCGAATCCGCCACTATCCTCCGATGCGCTGCCAGCGTACCAGCATGGCGCCTACCCCGACGCCCGCGGGCGCTACGGTGACTTCGGCGGGCGCTTCGTCCCCGAGAGCCTGATGGCCGCGTTGGGCGAGTTGGAGCGCTCCTACGCCGAGGCGCGCGATGACGCGCGGTTCACGGCGACGCTGGCGGCAGAGGAGCGCACCTACACCGGGCGGCCCACGCCGCTCTACTTCGCCGCGCGGCTCTCGTCGCGGGTGGGCGCGCGCGTCTATCTCAAGCGCGAAGATCTGGCCCATACCGGCGCGCACAAGATCAACAACGCGCTGGGCCAGGGGCTGCTCGCCCAGCGTATGGGCAAACGCCGCATCATCGCCGAGACCGGCGCCGGCCAGCACGGCGTCGCCACCGCCACCGTCTGTGCCAAGCTGGGGCTGGAGTGCATCGTCTATATGGGTGAGGAAGACATCCGCCGCCAATCGCTCAATGTCTTTCGCATGAAGCTGCTCGGCGCCGAGGTCCGCCCTGTCACCGCCGGCAGCCGCACCCTCAAGGACGCCATCAACGAGGCCATCCGCGACTGGGTGACGCATGTCGCGACCACCCACTACCTCATCGGCTCCGCCGTTGGCCCTCATCCCTATCCTCAGATCGTGCGTGACTTCCAGTCGGTGATCGGGCGTGAAGCACGGGCACAAGCCCTAGAGGCCGAGGGGCGGCTGCCCGATCTCGTGGTGGCCTGCGTCGGCGGTGGCAGCAACGCCATCGGCATGTTCTATCCCTTCGCTGGCGATGTGTCCGTACGGCTGGTCGGCGTCGAGGCGGGGGGGCATGGCATCGCCAGCGGCCAGCACGCCGCCACGCTCGTCGCGGGGCGGCCGGGTGTGCTGCACGGCGCGCTCTCCTATCTGCTGCAGGATGCGCACGGTCAAGTGATCGAGACGCATAGCCTCTCCGCCGGGCTGGATTATCCCGGCGTCGGCCCAGAGCACAGCTACCTGCGCGCCACTGGCCGTGCCACCTATGTCGCCGCCGATGACGACGCCGCGCTACGCGCCTTCCAGGTGCTGAGCGAGGAGGAGGGCATCCTGCCCGCGCTGGAGTCTTCGCACGCCGTCGCGCACGTGCTGGCGATGGGCGAGCGCGGCGCGCTCCAGCCTGATGAGGTGGTCCTCATCAACCTCTCCGGGCGCGGCGACAAAGATATCAACACCATCGCCGCCGCGCTCCGTGTGACGCTGGAGTGACGGATGGGCACGAGTGCGTCTGCCCCGCATGTTGGGACTGTCGGCATGCCTGAGACACTGTTTATGAGAGCGAGCGGGTAACGCCATGCCAGAGACCACCCCCCACACTGCCCCGATCCTGGCCGCCTTCGCGCGGGCGAAGGCGGCGGCGCATGTCGCGCTCATCCCCTATGTGATGGCGGGCTATCCCGATCTGGAGACGAGCGAGGCGCTGGCGGTCGCGCTGGGCGAGGCAGGGGCGGACATCCTCGAATTGGGTGTCCCCTTCTCCGATCCTCAGGCCGACGGCGCCACGATCCAAGCCGCGGGCCAGTGCGCGCTGGACCAGGGCATGACGCTGGTTGGCGCCCTGGCGCTGGCCGGACGCATCACCGCGTGGAGCGCCACCCCACTCGTCCTGATGACCTACTATAACCCGATCTTCAGCTACGGTCTGGCGCGTTTCTGCCAGGCAGCGGCGGCGGCGGGAGTCGCTGGGCTGATCGTGCCCGACCTGCCCCCTGAGGAGGCCACGCTCTTGCGCGAGGCCGCCAAAAGCGGTGAACTGGCCCTCGTCTTCCTCGTCGCCCCCACCAGCACTGACGCGCGCATCGAGCGCATCGCCCAGGCCGCGGAGGCCAATGGCCGCGGTTTCCTCTACTGCGTCTCGCTCTCCGGCGTGACCGGCGCGCGCGACCACCTGCCAGAGCATCTGGCCGCGTTCGTGGCCCGCGTTCGCGCGCGCGCGCGGCTGCCCTTGGCCGTCGGCTTCGGCGTCTCGCGTGCCGAGCATGTAGCCGAGATCGCGCGCATCGCCGATGGCGCGGTGGTGGCCAGCGCGCTGCTCAACGCCGTGGATGCCGCGCCGCCGACCCAGCGCGTCCAAGCGGCGGTGGATTTTCTGCGTGGCTTGCGCGAGAGCGGCGAGGGGGCGGTGGACCTGGACTGAAGCCAAACCCCATGGCTCATCCTGGGTGGCGGTGATGGCCTTTCGCCTCTGACCATCGCGCCTGTCCGTCCAAGATGAGCCGCGCCATGTTGGGCGGCGTCTTCCCCACATGTATCGGTCCCCCTGAGGAGCGCCTCTATGCCGCTGATCCAGTGGGCGCCGAGATGGCGATGAGCTGGCGAAGCGTCTCACCGCTGCCCACGCGGGGGCGCGTGACGCGCGTGATACCATGAGGCGGAGGGTGGAGCATCACCGACGCGGAGAACGGATGGGCGATATGGACGATATGGACGAGCACGCGGAGCATGGTGGCACGTTCGAACTGCTGGCGGCCTCGTTGCGAGCGGATCAGTCGGATATGTCCACGTGGATGGCGGCGCTCGGCATGAAGCTGGCTGGGGCGCTGCCCGGACGGGTGACGCTACGCCGGGGCGGCGTGCTGGGCAACGGTCCCATTCGCGGGCTGGTGGCGAATCTGGGCACTTGGCGCTTCGCCCTGCGGATGGAGCATGGGCAGCCTGTTGCCGAACGGGCGCACATAGTGCGGGGCATCGCGCTCAAGACGGAGGCGCTGCCGCTGGATGCGTGGATCGAGTCGCTCAGCGCCGCGCTGGCCGAGTTGGCCGCGACCAGCGCCCGCGAGCGCGCCGCCATCCTCACGCTGCTTGCCTAGCTCAGAGACGCCCAAAGGGGATGGTATCGCCCCAGACCGCGGGGTATCCGGCCAGTGGGAGCACCTGCGCGAACATCGTGGAGGCCCGACC
>JADMIN010000883.1 GCA_015478575.1 Ktedonobacterales bacterium
GGTATGGACCACGGGCCTCCACGCTGGAGGCGATGGGACTCCAGGTAAATCACCCCTATCTGGGCGCCGCCTCCCAGGATTACGATGGGGAGGCCCAGCGCGAAGCGGGCGCGACCGGGCGCGACCGGAACTATCCGGGCTACTTCTGCCTGGGCATCAGAAATGGCTTCAACGACAATGAAGTCCTGCTTCCCGGTCTGCTGTACCGGCTGCCCAATCTCGTCGCGGGCGTGCTATTGCGTGCTGCGGAGTACGCGGCGCAACGCCGGGGCGGATTGACCAACGCGTAACAAAGAGAGACGAGGGTGCTCAAGCCCCAGACGCGGCGTCTGAGGCTTATCGGCACTCGCCCACCAACACACCACAGCTGGAACGCTCACCTTCTCACGTCCCATTTCCTGGGAATCGGGTCCCTTTCTCCTCGCACTCAAAGCGATGACCCTCTCATCGTCGCGTCTGGCCTTAGCCAGGCGGGATCTGCGCCAGCGCTGGAGTGCCACGGAACGGCGCGCCACGGGGAATGCGACTGACTGTGCCCAGGCTTTCCTCCAACCGGTCCAGGCGCGTAACGGGCGCGACGGAGAAGGGCGCGTTCTCCGCACTTGTGAAAGGATTCGGCAACTATGATTCCGCATCTCTTCTTCGACCTCCTGTTCGCCCTCCTGCAGGAGGAGGCAGCGAATCGGGAGCAGCTATTTCACGCTCTGGCGTTGACCAGCCACGAGCTGAAAACACCCCTCACCACCATCAAAGGATCCCTGCAACTCGCCCAGCGGCAGCTGCGCCAGCAACCCGGCGGCGAGGCGTCCGGGCTGGAGAAGATCGACCGCCTGCTCGCCACGGCTCTCAGGCAGGCGGATCACCTGACCCTGCTCGTCAGCGATCTCAACGACCTGTCAGAGCGGCGGGCCGGACATCTGGCGCTGCAGGTATGCCCCTGCGACCTGCGCGACATCGTGCGCCAGGGGGTCGAGGGAAGCACCCTGCTCGCCCCCGAGCGCTCCATCCACCAGGCGCTGCCGGGCGAGCCAATCACCGCCGTGGTCGACCCGCAGCGCATCGCGCAGGTGATCGTGAACCTGCTCACCAACGCGCTCAAATACTCGGCCGATCACCTGCCCATCCGGGTTGCGCTCGAGGAGCGGGGTGACGAAATAGCGCTCTCCGTTCGTGATGAGGGTCCGGGGCTCACGCTGGAGGCCCAGGGCCGCATCTGGGAAGCGTTCTATCGCGAGCCTTCGAGCACAGCGCAGGTTGGGCCCAGGTCGGGGCTCGGCCTGGGTC
>JADMIN010000884.1 GCA_015478575.1 Ktedonobacterales bacterium
AGCCGGGGCAGATGGCGTTGACGGTGATGTTGTAGGGGGTCAACTCCAGCGCTAGCGAGCGCGTCAGCCCCAGCACGCCGTGCTTCGAGGCGGTGTAGGCGGCGGTGTAGCGCCCGCCCACCTTGGAGGCGATGCTGGCGATGTTGATGATGCGCCCGCCGCGCTGCTCGACCATCGCTGGGGCGAACGCTTTGCTCACATAGTAGACGCTGGTGAGGTTGAGCGCGAGCGTGCGGTGCCAAAGCTCGTCGGGATGCCCCAGGAACTTGTGGCTGCCGGCCATGCCAGCGTTATTCACCAGGATATCCACCCGGCCAAGCGCGGCCCGCGCGGCCTCGGCTAGGTGGACCACGCGCACGGCGTCGGTGACATCACAAGAGATGACCGGCGCGCGGCGGCCCAACGCCGCGACCTCTTGGGCGAGCGCCTCTAGCTCGTCAGTGGAGCGCGCCGTCACCACCACATCCGCGCCCGCGGCGGCGAGCGCGAGCGTGATGCTGCGTCCGATGCCGCGACTGGCGCCAGTCACGACGGCGCGCTTCCCCGCCAGCGCCAGGAATTCGTCACTTGCCATGCTTGCCTGCCCTTCGCGTTGTGAGGATCCGCTCTTCGCTGGCTCTATCCTATCACTCCGCGGGATGGGATGGCGCCAGGGGACTATGGGAGATGGTAACACGGTGGATATGGAGAGGGTGGGGCGGACACGCGATGATGTTCCGTGGCGGGTCAGGCCTCTCTCTCCTCTGGGGCACGTTGCTCATCGGCTAGCTCGGCGAGGAGTTCGCGGTCCACGTCGGAAAGCTCGGCACGCGCGAGCAGATCAGGACGGCGCGCGCGCGTGCGCCGGAGCGACTCTTTGCGGCGCCAGCGGGCGATGGCGCCATGATGGCCGCTGAGGAGGATCGCGGGGACATGCCAGCCACGGAACTCCGCTGGGCGCGTGTAGTGCGGGTATTCGAGCAGCCCCGCCGTGTATGACTCTTCCTCGGTCGAGCCGGACGCCAGCACGCCTGGCAGCAGCCGCGCCACCGCGTCCACGATAACCATCGCCGCCAGCTCTCCGCCCGTCAGCACGAAGTCGCCGAGCGAAAGCTCGTCGGTAGCCAGGTGCTCACGCACGCGCTCATCCACGCCCTCGTAGTGGCCGCAGAGCAGTGTGACGCGCGGCTCGCGCGCCAATGCGCGCGCGACGGCCTGCGTGAAAACGCGCCCCTGGGGGCTGAGCAAGATGATCGGCCCGCCCTGGTGGATCGCTTCCACCGCGGCGAAGAGCGGTTCTGGCT
>JADMIN010000885.1 GCA_015478575.1 Ktedonobacterales bacterium
AACTGGGAAAGGGCGGCGCCAATTACCACCGTCGCGACCAGCACCGCCACCACGACGATCGAGATCAGCGACTGCACCATCATCAGCACCTTCGCCGGTCGCGAGAGGATCAACACGTCGGTCGGGCTGAAGGCCGCGCTCGTGTTGAAGGCGAGGAAGAGATAATCAAGGAATTGTGGCGACCACTCCCGCACGCGCTCGTCAGTCATCGTCAACTGCGGGAAGAGGAAGTCAGTGCTCTCATACCGCCGCATATGGCGGCGATGCGGGCCACCCCCGTCTATTTCCCAATACCAGAGCGCGAAGACGAGAATGTTCGCGATCCAGATCAGCGCGCCATCGCGTAAGAGATTGGTCGCGGCCGTCTTACCGCTCGGCAGGCGAGCGATCAGCAGAATGGCGCTCGCGGCGATGGCGGCGGTTACCAGGCCGGTAAGGGCGAAGGTGAAGATGCGGGTGAGGCGATAATTACCGAGATACCGTGCCCAGTTGAGGGGAATGAGAAAGAGAACGATCAGAGAAAGCATTAGCCAGCGGGGACCGAGGCGGAGACTGTCAGGTATGACGGCATAGACGAGGCCAATGGTGAGGACCGCAATGACCGCCTCCCAGCGGGGCGCATGGCGCCAGTGGCGCTGATCGCGTAGGGCGTATTGCATCACATTCCTCCTTTCCATGTGTACGTACGGATAGAGCATCGCACTGGCGACAGCAGAGCGCAAGGAACGTGCTACCGCCCTTCGCGTTCGCGGTGGGGAGCAGTCTCTCTATGGCTCCGTTCACCGTTTTTCTGGTCGCGCGGTATTCGCGCTATAATCTTTGTCGGATTGGCACGACAGAAGCGGAGACGGATACGCAGTGGTAATTTTTGTCGCACGCACAATCAATGAAAGCATGCTATCGCTTCTGCGATCGCATGCGCTTGCGGTGATCGTGACGATCATCTTCTTCGAGGAACTCGGCGTGCCAAGCCCGATCCCTGGCGACTTGATGATGGTGCTGGCGGGCGTGCGCGTCGCGCAGGGGCGCGAGCCACTCTGGCTCGTCCTTCTCGTGCAGGAATTGGCGACGGTCGCGGGGGCGACGGGGCTGTTCTTCCTCAGCCGGCGGTGTGGCCGCCCGCTCGTCCTGCGCTATGGGCGATTCATCCATTTTGGGCCGGAGGCGCTGGCGCGAGCGGAGGGGAAGATCCAGCGCCATGGCGGGTGGGCAATCGTCATCGGGCGGCTTCTCCCCGGCCTCCGTATCGCCACACCGATCGCGGCCGGGGTGCTTGGTATGCC
>JADMIN010000155.1 GCA_015478575.1 Ktedonobacterales bacterium
GAAAGTGGCGGGCCAGAAAGTGGCGGGCCAGAAAGTGGCGGGCCAGAAAGTGGCGCGCTGGCGGGTGTCGCGTAGCCGCCCTGCCGCTCGGCGATGCTGGGCGCCACGGGCGGAGGAGACGCGCGCAGCAGTTCCGCCGCACGCGTCGTCACCGCCACCGGCAGCCCCGCCATGCGGGCCACCTGCACCCCATAGCTGTGATCGGCGACGCCCGGCGTGACACGATGCAAGAAGACCGCCTCGCCATCCCGCTCAGCCACCTCCATGCGCGCGACCCGCAGACGTGCCAGCGCATCGCCCAGCGCCGCCAGCTCATGATAGTGCGTGGCGAAGAACGTGCGCGCGCGCGTCTCATCGTGCAGGTGCTCGATGACCGAGCGGGCGATGACCAGCCCATCGCGCGTGCTCGTGCCTCGCCCCACCTCATCGAGAATCACTAGGCTGCGTTCGGTCGCGTGGCGCAGAATATACGCCGTCTCCACCATCTCCAGCATGAAGGTGCTCAGGCCACGTGCCAGGTCATCCTCAGCCCCCACCCGCGTGAAGATGCGATCCACCAGCCCGATACGCGCGCGCCTCGCTGGCACGAACGAGCCGACCTGCGCCAGCAGCACGATGCTCGCCACCTGGCGCAGATAGGTGGATTTGCCCGCCATATTCGGCCCCGTCAGCAGAACGACACGCGCGCCCTCCACATCCTCTAGCCCATCCAGCCTCGTATCGTTGGCAATGAACTCGCTACCATCGAGCGCCGCCTCCAAGATGGGGTGCCGCCCCGCCTCGATCTCCAGTTCCGTGGTGTCGGTCAACTCCGGGCGCACGTAGCCACGAGCCTGCGCGACCTCGGCGAGTGCCAGCCACACATCCGCCTGCGCCAGCGCCGCCGCGGTCACGCGCAGCCGCCCCTGCCACCCCGCCAGCTCACCCAGCAGCGCGGCATAGAGCCTGCGCTCAAGCGCCGCGATCCCCTCCTCGGCATGCAGCACCACCGCCTCGTGTTCTTTCAGTTCGGCGGTGACGTAGCGCTCGCCCGTGATCAGGGTCTGCCGCCGCTGATACTCCAGCGGCACACGGCCCACATTGGCCTTCGAGACTTCGAGGTAGTAGCCGAAGACACTGTTGAAGCCAACCTTGAGCGACTTGATGCCCGTGCGCTCGCGCTCAGTAGCTTCTAGCGCCGCGATCCAGCGACGCGCGTCCGCGATGGAAGCGACCAGCGCGTCCAGCTCGGCGTCACAGCCGGGCCGCACCAGCCCGCCGCCAGACGTGCCCGGCTCCGCGACCACCCGCGTGATCAACTCGCGCGCCTCCGCGCAAGGATCCAACGCGGCACGCAGCCGCTGCCAGGCGGGCGCGGTTGTCCGCCGCAGCGCCTCCACCAGGAGCGGCACCCGCGCCAACCCCGCGTCCAGCGCATACAGCTCGCGCGGCGTCGCCGTGCTATGGACGACACGCGCGATCAGCCGCTCCAGGTCGCTCACACCGTCGAGCGCCGCCGCGATACGCTCGCGCGCTCGCGCGGACGTAGAGACCGCCTCCACCGCATCCAGCCGCTCTTCGAGCGCCAGCCGGTCGCGCAGCGGCTGGAGCAGGGTGCGGCGCAGGTGGCGCGCCCCCATCGGCGTGCGCGTAGCATCCAGGATGGCCAGCAACGTCGTTGAGCGCCTGCCCACGGCGCTGGCGGCAGCGGATGGCTCAACGACCTCCAGCGCGCGCCACGTCCGCCCATCCACCCCAACATATCCCTGCGTATCGTACGTGCGCAGGTCCGTCAGCAGAAGCGGCAAGGCGGGATTCATGCGCTCCAGGTACGCGAGGATGGCCCCCGCGGCGGTGGCGGCCAGCACCAGCCGCTCGCAGCCAAATGCGGCCAGATTCGGGGTGCCAAAGTGGCGACAGAGCCGGATGCGCCCAGCCTCGTGGTCAAAATAGTGGTCGAGAGCAGCGCCGAAGGCGAACGCGCCCAGCCAAGCATACGCATCGTCATCCCCCATCGGTTCGCCGCGCTCGGCGGCCAGCACCTCCGCGGGCCCCAGCCGCTGCACCTCCGCACGCAGCGCGTCAGGCAGCTCCTCGCCGCGCCACTGCGTGCAGGCAAAGGCCCCCGTGCTGACATCCACATAGGCCAGTCCAGCGCCGTTCGGACGCCCAGTCGCGGCATCGCGCCGCCCAAAGGCGATGGCGACGAGGTAGTTGTCGCGCGTGGCGGGCAGGCTGGTCGGCTCGACGATGGTGCCTGGCGTCAGGATACGGGTCACCGCGCGCTGTACCAGCCCACGCCCAGGCGGGGCCACCTGCTCGCAGATAGCGACCCGATAGCCGCGGGCCACCAGCCGTGGAATATAGGTATCCGCCGCGTGCAGCGGCACGCCCGCCAGCGGCACCCGCTCTCCCGTCCCATAGCCGCGCGCCGTCAGCGCGATGCGCAGTTCCTGGGCGGCGACACGCGCATCCTCGTCAAAGAACTCGAAGAAGTCTCCAACTTGATACGCGAGCAGGGCATCGCGATGGTGCGCTTTGATCTCAAGATACTGGCGGCGTGCCGGCGATGTCATCCTGGCCTACGCTTCTCAGGCGCCCCGCTTCTGGGCGCGGCGTGTTTGGCATCCTCATGCTGCTCGCCCATTGTAGCACGCGCGTCTCCGCCCGTCATCCCGCCCCGCGGCTCCCGCGCGGCTGCGCGGCTGAGGCCGAGGGCGCTTCCCCATGCTCCCCTACCAGCCGCCGGTAGCCACCCGCCTTGACACGTGCCGAGCAAACGGGCTACACTCCCCTGGGAGCAGGTGTATGGGCTTCCGGGCTGACGGCGGATTACCTGGAGGAGAACAACATGAGCGAGCCAGACGTCTTCATCATGGCCGAGCAAGCGTTCACGAAGATGGTTGATCAGATAAGAGCCGATCAGTGGGACCTGCTCCTCCCATCCAGCGCAGCCAGCCAGCCAGGCACCACCCTGCGGCAACAGATCCAGCATCACGCCTACGATGACTCCTGGGTACCCGACACGCTCTCCGGCAAGACCATTGCCGAGGTGGGGGATACGTACGCGGGCGACTTGCTGGGCACTGACCCCAAAGCCAGTTGGCACACGATCACAGAGAGGACGCAAGCGGCGGTCCGCGCGTTCCACGACCTGGACCGCATCGTTCACCTTTCGTACGGCGATTTCCCCGCCCGCGACTACCTCAAGCACATCAGTGGCTTCCGCGGTTTGCAGGCGTGGGACCTGGCGCGCTTCATCGGGGCCGACGACCGGCTGCCCGATGATTTGGTCCAAGGGTTATGGGACGAGCTTGCGCCAGAAGCCGAGATGTGGCGACAATGGGGCGTGTTCGGCGCCCGCGTGGACGTGCCGGATGACGCGCCCCTACAGGACCGCTTGCTGGGGTTGACCGGCCGGAAGCCCTAAAGCGCTGCCTGGCGGGTAGTCACGCGGATATGAGGGGAGCGCTTCACGGCGCTCCCGGCTTTCCTCTCGCCGTCTGGACGAGCGTATTGGTCGCCTCCCTAAAGCGCGCCCTCACTCCCGGCTCGCCAGCACCTCGTAGACCGCGACCGTCGTCAGCCCATACGCCAGGTGAGGGATCACATCCGCGGCCCAGCCCGAGACGCCCCAACCGCGCGGATCGCTCGCCCCCGTGGCCACGATGGGCGTATCGCTGGCGACCATCGCGAGGATACCGACGATGGCGCCAGCAATGGGCGTCGAGACGCGCCCACGACGCCGCGCGCGAAGAAGGCCATACACCGTACCCACGGCCAGGCCGGTGGCATAGCCCAGGAGCGCACCCACCCCACTCCTGCGGTTGCGTGCTGTCTCATCCTGGGCGCCCGTACCAATCGTCGCGAGGCCCATTTTATCGGCCAGCAGACCGACCACCTTCCCTGGCGTCTCGCTCGACGCTCGGCCACGCAGCGCCATATCGGCGTAGGTTGTCACATTGAGGGTGAGTGTCCCGACGGCCCCAGACAGCAGGCCACGACGTAGTGCATGCTCCATTGCCATGTCCTTTCATAGAGAGCGTTGCCCAGCCTGAGGAGTGGCGCCTCGCTAGCGCGGCATCCCAAGCGATCTTCGCCAGCCCACCACACACCCATCGTGCCGCTTCAGCGCGTCCGGTCCATGGAGCGCGGGCGGGCATGCGCGTGTACGCGCCATATCGCGTAGACATGCCGTGTGTCATGGCATCGCGGAGCACGCAGAAAGCGCGCCACCGACGCCCGCCCCCGTCACCCCGGTTCCGTCCACGGCCCTCACCCCCACACCCATTCCGCCTCGTCGCTGGCCCTTGCGCGAACGAGAAGCGTGTGATAGGATAGAGTGGCCGGTGCGAGAGCACGAGGCGAGAGCACGAGGCGAGAGCACGAGGCGAGAGCACGAGGCGAGAGCACACACGACGCGCGGGCCTGTGGCGCAGCTGGGAGCGCGCCTGCATGGCATGCAGGAGGTCAGGGGTTCGAATCCCCTCAGGTCCACCCACACAAGAACGCCTTCCATGACGGAAGGCGTTCTTGTGTGGATGCCGCTCTCCGCTTCATGCTGTCGCTCTCCGCGGATGAGGCCATGCTCAACCACTTCAGCTAGCGGACGCGCGATGAGCACTCCGTAGGCCCCGTGGGCGTATGGATACCGCTAATGAAAATGTGGCGCAGCCCCTCCAGAATGCGGTCAAGAGAGTAGCCACGCTCGACCCGCAGAAAGCGCAGGTAGAGCGGATTCATGGCAAAGAGCAGCATATCGGCGGTATACGCCGTATCCAGTGGCGCGATCTCCCCATCCGCCACGGCTTGGGCCAGCAACCCCACCAGCAGATCGTGCAACCACTGAAACCAGTGACCCTGACCGGGCGAGAGATCGCGCGATGCCAGGGCGTCGTCACACAGCTCGTCACACATCAGGCCGCGGACCTCGGTGGCGACAATCGCCTGAAGCAGGGCCACACTTTCGTTGACAAAATGCAGCGTGCGCGACAAGATACCATCGAGCCGCACCAGGGTGGGCGACGCGGCGGATTGTTCCATCCACGCCCGCACATCCTTGGCGAAACGCGCATGCTGCTCGTGGATGAGATCGCGGCAGAGGTCTCCCTTGTTGGCATAGCGCCGATATAGCGTCCCCTGCCCGATTCCGGCGGCCAGGGCGATCTGATGCATACTCACCGCCGCAACCCCAGCTTGCTCGAAGAGGTGACGCGCCACCGTCAGGATGCGCTGGCGATGGGCCGCGGCATCACGGCGTTCCCTCCGGGAGAAACCAGCAGCCGAAGATGAGACGCCGCTCCCCAATAGGTCCGGTTCCGCCATGTGGAGGACTCCCGCTCTTGACAAGTGGACAGGTGTCCAGTTACACTCCGTGATGTGGACAGGTGTCCTGTTCCATCGTAGCATATCCTGGGAACACCGTCAAACCAGGCACGCATGCGCGCGTAGATCAAGAGAGGCACGCGTCTACGCGCGTAGATCAAGAGAGGCGCGCGTCTACGCGCGTAGACAAGAAGAGAGGCGCGCCGGTGGCGCTCCCGCTCTGCGCCGCGTGAAGCAAAGGATATTCGCACATGACCAACACTCCAGCGATCTTCGCCGAGGGGCTGCAAAAACACTATGGCAAAACACAGGCGCTGGCCGGGCTAGACCTCCAGGTAGAAGCGGGAACCGTTCTGGGCATGCTGGGGCCAAACGGCGCCGGCAAAACGACCGCCGTCCGTATCCTCACGACCCTGCTCAAGCCCGATGCTGGGTACGCGCGGGTGGCCGGGCTTGATGTCGTGCGCCAGGCCAACGCCCTCCGCGCCCGCATCGGCCTGGCTGGGCAGTACGCCGCGGTGGACGAGCTGCTGACTGGGCGCGAGAATCTGCTGATGTTTGGCCGCCTCTATCATCTGCGCTCCGCTGACGTGCGCCAGCGCGCCAACGAGTTGCTCGCGCGCTTCGACCTGAGCGATGCCGCCGGCCGCGTCGTCAAGACCTACTCCGGTGGCATGCGCCGTCGCCTCGATCTGGCCGCCAGCCTCATCATCTCGCCGCAGGTCCTCTTCCTCGACGAGCCAACCACCGGACTCGACCCCCGTGGCCGCCTCGACATGTGGGACATCATCTCGCGCCTTGTCTCCGATGGCACGACCGTGCTGCTGACCACCCAATACCTCGAAGAAGCGGACCAGCTCGCGATAATGTTCCACCGCAATGCGTTCGGCAATCAGGTTTTCCTTGATCATGCCGATCAAGTCGCCGCCTTCGGCATATTGCGAAGCGGAACGGCTGGTTAACCCTTCCGGGTCGAAATTCGGCTTGCCACCCAGCTGATTAATGCGTTCCGCCACGGCCATCATGTGTCCCTGCTCCTCCTTGGCGTGCTGCGCGAACTCTTCCTTCACGCTGTCGCTGGAGATTCCAGTCGCGGAGACGGCGTGCATCGTATACCGCAAAACACAGACAATTTCTGTTGCCAGCACAGCCTGCAGAATGTTGATGGTCTGCTTCACATCGCCGCCGTAATTC
>JADMIN010000156.1 GCA_015478575.1 Ktedonobacterales bacterium
TCACACGTGAGCGCCAACTCCAGCCCGCCACCCATGCAGTGGCCGTTGATAGCGGCCACGAAGACCTTGGGCGTGGCGCGCATTTTCATCATCATCTCTTTACTGGTCTGGCTGAGCAGGCCGATATACTCGCCGGACTTGGTCTGAATCTCGGAGATGTCGGCGCCAGCGGAGAAAAATTTGGGATTGGCACTGGCCATCAGCACGGCATGGACGCTGGTATCGAACCGAATCTCGGTGACGAGCGCCTCTAGCTCACGGATCATCTCCAGATCATGGGCATTGGCGGGGGGGCGGTTGAGACGAAAGATGAGGACGTTGCCGTCCATCTCGAGGGCAATGTGCTTGAGCTTGAGATCAGATACAGACATCGGTGTGCCTCCTGCCGCCAGAGGGTGCTTCTCCTCCAGCGCATATCGCTACTGTCGCTCGGCCCTCAGGCCGCAGCCCGAGAGCGCCAACCCGACCGCGTCGTCGGATGCGCGGCTACAGTATAACCCGCGCGGTGACGGTTTGCGCAACGTGTGGTGGCGGCCCATTGACGCGGGTGCCCGCGCGCAACATAATCCAGGCACGGGACGAATAGCGCTGGGCAGTCACTAGCCCGAAGGGGAGACTACCAAGAGGAGGCCGCCATGACCTCCCATGAAACCATGATCTCCCGTGGAACGCGGCGGAGGCGCGCCAGGATGAAGTGTGGACGGCGTTTTCAGCCACGCGCGATGTCCGCGCGTCCGCCGCCGCGTTCAGCGTTCCTTCAGCGGGTGGGGTGATGGCCTTCAGGTGAGCATCCTATGCTAGCGTGGAGTGGATGAAGAGACCTGAAGAGATACAATGAGGCGAGAAGCCACCACGCGCGAGGTGAGAAGCGAATGACAGCCACGCATGATGAGGCCGCCGGTGGGCCGCGCAAAACGTCGGTATTGATCGTGGATGACGAGCCACACATCATCGAATTCCTGAAACTGGGGTTCGGCTATGAGGGCTTCGCCGTCTCATCCGCCGCCTCCGGGCCTGAGGCGCTGCGGGTCGCGGCGGAGGTGCGCCCGGATGTCGTCATTCTCGATATCATGCTGCCGGGCATGGATGGGCTGGAGGTCGCGCGCCACCTGCGCAAAGGGGGCGAGACGGCGATCATCATGCTGACGGCGCGTGACGCGGTGGACGCGCGCGTGGAAGGACTCGATATCGGCGCGGATGATTACCTGACCAAGCCTTTCGCCTTTAAAGAACTGTTGGCGCGTGTGCGGGCGGTGTTGCGACGGCATGGCAAGAGCCTTGATCGCATCCTGAGCTTTCAGGAGGTGACGCTCGACCGTGAGGCACACACGGTGACGCGCGATGGACGAGCGGTCGAGCTTACGCCGCGTGAATTCGAGTTGTTGGAGCTGTTCCTGATGCATCCGCGGCAGGTGCTCACGCGCGATTCGATTCTGGCGCGGATCTGGGGCTATGACTACTATGGCGATGACAACGTGATCGAGGTCTTCGTGCGCCACCTGCGCGAGAAGCTGGGCGACAATCCGCCGAAGCTGATCCAGACAGTACGCGGCGTGGGCTATGTCTTACGAGGATGAGGACGGCGATGCGTGTGCGGCGCTCGATGCGCGAGGAGAAGGGCGCGGGGCGCTCGTTATGGCGGCAGGCGAAAAGACTGCGCGACAGGGTGACGCGAGGCGTGGCGCGCATCCCGTTGCGCGGGCGGCTGACGCTGCTCTCGCTGAGTGTGCTCCTCTGCCTGATGGTGGCGCTTGGCGCGTTGATCTCCTACTATGAAGAGCGGGCCATGCTGGAGAACCAAGCGGTGGCGTTGCGCAATGAGGCGCGGCTGGCCGTCAGCGCGGCCCGCCAGGCGGGATTGCCGGTGGGGTTGGTGCCTCCCGGCGACGAGCCACCACCCGCGGGCGCACTGCCACTCGATATTGGCGTGGGCGTCGCGTTTTTCACGACCCGCCTAGCGGGGACGGCCACGGATGTGGCGTTTTTCACGCCCGATGGCGTCCTCGTGGCCAACAGCGATAGGATTCCCCAGGCCCCGCCCAGTGCCCTTGCCTCGATGGGGGCCGTGCGGCAGGCGGCGACACAGCCCTATGACACCAGCACCTACCTCCTGGTGACGGACGCCACCAATCAACGACAGCTCGCGGCGCTGCTGCCGATCGTGGCGGAAGGGCGCACGGTGATGGTGCTGCAGATCGCCACGCCGACGGCGCCAATTGACCGTGCGGTGGCGGAGACGCGGTGGATGCTGTTCCTGGGTATCCTCGGTGCGCTCGGCATCGGTGCGGTGCTGCTGCCGCTGATCGTACGCACGGCATTGCGCCCGCTGACGATGATAGAGCGCACGACGACGCGCATCTCAGCGGGCGAGCTTTCGCTGCGGCTAGAGGAGCCACCAACGCGCGACGAGATCGGACGGCTGGCGCGGGCGTTCAACCACATGGTCGCGCGGCTGGAGGCGGCCTTCGCGCGGCAGAAGCGCTTCGTGGCGGATGTCTCGCATGAGCTGCGCACGCCGCTGACCGCGCTCGGTGGCGGCATGGAGATGCTGCTCATTGGGGCGGAGGCCGGCGATGCCGAGACCTCGCGCCGACTGATGCGCGGCATGTATGCCGAGGTAGAGCGCATGCGCCGATTGGTGGAAGACCTCCTGACGCTCACCCGACTGGACGAAGGACGTATGCGACTACGTCTGAGCCGGATTGATACGGGAGCACTGGTGAGCGGTGTCTGCGAGCAGGCGCGACAGCTTGCGCACGGGCAGGAGGTGACGTGCGATGTGGCGCCAGAGCTGCCAGCGATCCAGGCTGACGCGGACCGGCTGCGGCAGGTGTTGCTGAATGTGGTGGACAACGCGCTCAAGTTCACGCCAGCGCCTGGGCGCGTGACGGTCCGCGCGTGGCAGGAGGAGGGCGCGGTCGCGATCGCGGTCGAAGATACCGGCGTGGGCATCCCATCGGAAGCGCTGCCACACGTGTTTGAGCGCTTCTACCGGGCTGATTGGGCGCGAGTGCGGGCGCCAGGGCAGGTAGGAGGCAGCGGCTTGGGCTTGGCCATCGCCAGGAGTCTGGTGACGCTGTGCGGCGGGCACATCGCCATCAGCAGCGAGGAGGGGCATGGCACATGCGTCACTGTGCGCTTCCCTGTGGCCGCTGGTGAAGCGCGCGTCACGCCAGCACTCGATTCCGCTCTGGCGGCGGGTGGGGAGAGCCACTCGCGGAGCTAGGGACCAGAGGTGAAAGTCGCATCTAGAGCCGGGCGCTGCCGTGGTCTGCCGCCTTCTCGGTCTTGTGCCGCTCTGCGCTGTTCATCCAAGATTCCGCGTCTCGCGGCGTCTAAGCTCAGAAAGGCGGCACGGCGCGCCAGAGGCCATGCGTGGTCCTCGGTGGTGGACAGCGCGCGCATCTCAGTATGATGCCAGTATACGGCGACGCGATGCCTGGCGGGGCGTCCCGCTTGCCTATGGTGTTTTCACCGCGGTGTTTTCAGTGGAGTGTGGTGGCGTATGCTCCAAGTGCAAACGCGCAATCGAACACACCGCTCTCCACCGGTGGCCAGCTCGGCACCCGCCCTGGCCTATATCGGGCGTGGCGCGGGAGCGGATGGGCCGGTGGTCGTGGGGCTGCATGGGCTAGCCTCCGCCGCGCGCTCGCTGGCGGCGTCGGTGCTGCCGCTGGCGGATGACGGTGCGCGGGTGTACCTGCCTGATCTGCTGGGGCACGGCGCCTCGCCTTATCCAGCGGGCGACCCTTACGATATCGAGAGCCACGTGGCGGCGCTGGGGCAGTGGGCGGACGCGACGGTTGGCCACGAGCCACTCTGGTTGGTCGGATACTCACTGGGGGCGCAACTGGCGCTGGCGTGGGCCGCGCGCGAGCCGGAGCGCGTGCGTGGCGTCGTCGCCATCTCGGCGCCGCTCTTTCTGGATGGGGCGGATGCGCGGCGAACACTGGCCCGCGGCGACCTGATGGCGTGGCTCATGTTGCGCGCGCCCGCGCTGGGGTGGGCGCTCACGCGGCTCACCTGTGGCAGCGACGGGCTGGGGGTGCGGTTGAGCGCGGTGCGGTCGTTCCAGCGCCTCTATATATGGGCGCTGGTGCATGGCTATGGGCCACGCCCCGCTCCTGGCGGCGAGGCGCTGGCCTCGCGGGCGGACGTGGAGAAGGGCTTGCTCTGCGGGATGGAACTCTGCTGGCTGCACTCGTGGGAAGCCGTGTACCGCTCGCTTTTGCGGTGTATCGTTGACTATAGCTCGTGGCCAGATCTCGCGCGGGCGCGCATGAATAAGCTACCAGTGATCTTCATTCACGGCGATCAGGATACCATCGCTCCGGTGACACGAGCGCGCCTCGCGGCGGCGGTCGGGCCTTGGCCGATCATCGAGTACGCGGGCGCGGCACACTCGCTCGCCCTGACCCACGCGCACGCGCTCAATCGCGAGTTGGCGCGGCATCTCGCGGAGATGCGCGCGAGAACCTGAGACCCAACTGTCGCCGGTTAGTCGTGTCACATGAGAGATGAGCAGACAAATCAAGCGAGCGCCACATTACGGCACGGCGGGACCCTGCGCACTTGAGGGGATGGAGGCATAGCCAGTAAGCTCCACATAGCCCTGGCCGGTGATGGGCCGACCTTGCGCCGAGCCAGCGATGCGCACCGCGCCCTCCCAGTAGGCGACGCCGGTAGATTGCGCCGTCGCCAACTCTTGATCCCGCAGGGCAGGCGTGAGCGTGAGCGCGACACCAGGCGTATCGAGCGTGATCTGCCAGCCAGAGGGATACGTGCCACTCGTGTGCGGACTTTGCCATGTGCCCGTGGGTTGCGTGTGGATGGCCGAAGACGGAATCTCGCTGGCCGTGCCATCCGCCGCGACCGCCGTGCCGACGGTCGCCAGTGGGCGTTTCTGGGCGTCACGAATGACGTAGAGCATATACTCCGTGCGGTTGTCGAGCTGAATACTGTACCAATCCCAGCCGGAGCCGGCCAGCGAGACGAAGTTGCCCCATTGGTGGTCCATCCACGCCTGCCCCGTCACCGGAACCGTCGCGCCATGATCGTTGAGCGTGCCTGAGATGGACATGAGCGGGCGCGAATAGTAGTACGAGAAGCCCGCTAGCCCATAGGTGATGAGACCATTGCCGCCGTGCGCGATCGGGCGCGGGTTCAGGTCGCTCAAGCGCAGATTGATCGTATAGTTGTTCATCGCGGCGCTCAGTTGATCTTGACCGTTCAGGCCACGGATAGTCCAGCCGCCGATGGCGAGCGCGAAGCCATCACGCGATCCCGCGGGCGGGATGTTGGCGAGGGTGCCAAAGGCGGTCCGCTGATCAAAGTGGAACTCGCCGCGTGTGATGTCGCTGATGGCGTAGTGCGCGGCGTAGTAAGGCGGGAGCTGGCCGCGCAGCGTCTGGAAGAAGGTCAGCTCGAAGCCGTATTCATGGTCTGGTGTGCGGAAGTGGCCGGTGTAGTACCACCACTCGGTCAGGTCGCGGTGCGGCGCCTCATCCCGCGGGAACCGCAGCGGAGGCAGCGGCGCGGGCGTGGGCGCGGGACCGACCGTCGGCAGGCGCCCGCCCGTCGCGACCATACCCGGCAGGCCACAGCCCGCCAGCAGCAGCGCCAGCAGCGCGATCAACACGACAAGGGGGACAGGGCTATAGCGCAGGCGTCGCATCTATTCGCCTCCTCCTGGCAGGGCTGGCTCGCTCGCCGGGGCGGTGCGCGGCGCGCTCCCTGGTTCGCCCCCTCGTGACGTGCTAGCGGGCGCGGTATGCCCCGTCGCCTCGGTGAAGACCACGCCAGGCAGCAGCCGGTTGAGCGGCCACGGCCACCACCAGTTCAGATCACCCAAAAGGCGCATCGTCGCCGGGACCAGCAGCCCCCGCACCAGCGTCGCATCCAGCAGCACCGCCAGCGCCATGCCCACGCCCAGCGCCTTCACAATCACCATATCCGCCGAGGCGAAGGACGCGCTGACCAGGATGACGATGGCCGCCGCGCTGGTGATGATGGCGCCGCTCCGCTCCATGCCCAGCGCCACGCTGCGGGTGTTGTCGCCGGTGTGTTCATACGCCTCGCGGATGCGCGAGAGCAGGAAGACCTCATAGTCCATAGAGAGGCCAAAGATCGCACAGAGCATCAGGATGGGTCCCGAAGCCTCGACAAAGACCAGCGGCGTGAAGTTCAGCAGACGACTAAAATGGCCCTCTTGGAAGATGAAGACCAGCGCGCCATAGGTGGCGGTGATGGAGAGCGCGTTCATCACGATGGCCTTGAGCGGCAGCACCACCGAGCGGAAGAGCAACAGCAGCGCCAGAAACGTAATCAGCGCGACCACCACCAGCGCGCGTGGGAAGGCGGTATAGAGCGTATTAACGTAGTCAATGATGCCCGCCGTGCCACCATCCACCAGGATGCGCATGCTACCGCCGGGCGGTGTGGCGCGGATAGCCTGGACCAGCGCCTCTGAGCGCCGATCGAGCAGG
>JADMIN010000886.1 GCA_015478575.1 Ktedonobacterales bacterium
GACTGAGCGACCGCACTCCGCTTCATAGCCGTCTAGAAGGCGGTACTGTTCTTGCGGTGCTTCCTCACGTGCATGGAATGCGGCCGAATGGAGCGTGGCTCATGGTCAAAAAGCTCTTGAATCCGAAGGTCATCATCTTCGTCGTGCTCGGCGTCTCGGTCATCGCCGCGCTGCTCGCTTTCGGCGATATCCGTCGCGTCTTGCGGCTGATGGCCTCGTTTCCGCGCATCTTCTTGCTCTGGTATTTCCTGCTGATGGTGGCCTATGAGGTCGTCCGGGGCGTGCAGTGGCATCTCCTCCTCAAAGCGCTGGATATCCGCGTGCCGCTCCGTATCCAGATCTTCGCCTATCTCTCGTCGGAAGTGGCCAAGGCTGTGCCCATCGGCAACTACTTCGAGAACTATATCTTGGAGCGCGCTGAGGGGACCGATGTCGGGCGCTCCTCCGCCGCCACCACGCTTAGTGTGCTGATCGAGGTGGGCACTTCATTGGTCGACCTCGTCCTCATCGGCCTTGGCAGTTGGAGCGGCTGGCTGCGGCCCGTCATTGTCCTCGGCACGCTCGCCTTTGGCCTGGGTGCCTGGGGGGTGCATCGGTTCCACCGCGCGCGTGGCCTGCCGCGCTGGATACTTGAGCACCGGCTCGCGCGCACCGCCGCTGAGGAACTGCGGCGCTTCCGCGAGGGCGTGATAGATCTGCTGCATCCGCGAGTGCTGGCCACTGCCATCGCGCTCGGCACGGTCTATCTGCTCCTCGGTGGCTCGGCGCTCTATCTGGTGATCCACGGGCTGGGGCTGCATGTCTCGCTCTGGCAGGCGTGGGCCGTGTACTTCTTCAGTCTGGCGTTCTCGCTGATCTTCCCCTTGCCAGTGGATATCGGCGTGCTGGAGGTGAGCGCGACTGGTGCCTTGCTCGCCGAGGGCGTGAGCCGGACGCCCGCCGTTGGCGTCGTGCTGATCAACCGCGTGCTCAGCCTGGCATCCTCCTTGCTCATTGCGGTTATTGGCCTGGCCTATCTGCACGAGGGGTTTCATCAAGTGTTGCGGAAGAAGTTGCCCACTGGCGCACCGCGTCCCCAACCACCTGTGGACCGAGCGCCGAACGTGAGCATGCGGAACGTGAGCGTACGGAACGCGCACATGCGGAAGAGAGACATGCGGGCACCGAAATCAAGGCAGCGGAAGATGCCGCGCTGAGAATCGGCACGCTGATGCGCTTGGATAGCTGATGCGCTTGGATAGCTGATGCGCTTGGATAGCTGATGCGCTTGGATAGCTG
>JADMIN010000157.1 GCA_015478575.1 Ktedonobacterales bacterium
CGCAGCTTGCGCTCTAGCGCGGCGCGGGCAGCTTCGAGTTCACCGCGCTCGTGGGGTTGTAGCGATTGGGCTTGCGCGCGTCTGGCTGCGCGAACGATGGCCCCAGCCAGAAGACAAACGCGCTTCCCAGCCCGCTGATGAGCAGCGCGACGACCGTGACAACGAGCACCAGTTTACGCATTTCAGCGCGAGTGAGCAGTGCTCGCCGTGATCTCGAAGAGCGCGAGAGTCGGGATAGCGCCCGGCGTGAGGGATGAGGCCATCGGAACATGATCATGTCCTTCCACCAGAACCCAAACCACACAGACATCCGCAAGTCAGATATCCGTGCGAGCAAGAATACAGGCTCGGTACAAATCGTTCATCAGGCTGGGCGCGTATTTTCTCGCGGATAAACACCGCCGCAAGGCGTACGCTGAGACGGCGGACGTACGCCCACGGGCGTAGCAAGAGCGCGGCGGATGCTGAATTTTGCCGATTTTTTGCTGTATGCTGAGTGCGCGAGCGAGCCGCTGGCTGATCTATCAGTCTCGGCGCCCGCGTCTTAGCTGGTGATGTACGACACCAAGCCCGCCTGATAGGCCTTCAGCACAGCATCAAGGGTGCAATGCACGTCAAGTTTGCTGTAGATATGCTCCAGGTGCTTCTTGAGCGTACTTGGGGTAATCCGCAATTGCTCGCTCATCGCGGCCTTGCCGTGGCCACTGAACATGAGCCTCAGAACTTGCGCCTCGCGCGGTGTCAGCCGCTCTGGAATCTTGGTTGTCAGGCCCCTCAACATGATCAATGACTCAATGAGGGCGGCTTGCTCTAAGAGAAAGTGGAGCGCCCCACACATCCGCGCCAACTGATACATGCTGTCGGGCGGCAGCGCGGGCGTGCCTGGGGAGTCAGCGCAAGACGCGATGAGAAGGAGGGCAAAGTCGCGAGCGCCGAACCGCGCGGGCACCGGGAACTCCGACGTTGGAGCGCGGCGTCGCGGCTCGACATCTTCGTAGACGAGTCGTGCGTGGCCCTGGCTCACCTCAGCCACCGCCGCATTTATCTGTATATGGATGCCCTTCTCCTGGCCGAGGAGTTTCTCGGTGACCAGAACAAGGATATTCAGATCAAGAGCCATACCGGCTTCTTTGACCGCTGCGACGGCAGAGAAACCCGCGTGGCCTACCCGCGCTCGCTGACCCTTCGTTCCCATGTACCGCTAAGCTCCTTTCCCCCTGGAGGGACCGTCTGAAATGGCCAGATCAGATGGCACACGCTCCATACTCCATCCGCCTGTAGGCGCGAGCATAGCAGAGTTCCAGTACCTGTCAATGGTCTCCTACCGCGTGACAGCGATCGTGCGCTCAGGTCCGCTCAGCTCAGTTGGGGGAAAGACAGCAGAGCGAGAGAGAAACTCGCATGCTTCTCTCTCGCCTGGTCCGTGGTGCTGTATCAGGTCAGGCCGACATATCCCATGAAGTCCGGCTGAAGTGTTGGCAGGGCGCATGCGGGCGTTCGCCCGCGCGTGCTAGCCAGTGATGGTCACGGTGCGCGCCACCCACCGACCAGGACGGACGAGTCATGAACCGTTACGCTCCACCGGCAGTGGGCGCCCCGGCAACCACCAGTTCCAGCGCCCCAGCAGACGCATCGTCGCCGGCACCAGCAGCGTGCGGATGATCGTCGCATCCACCAGCACCGCCACCGCCATGCCCAGCCCCGTCTCCTGCGCGACCACGATGCTCGTAAAGGCGAAGGAGCCAGCGATGATAATGAAGAGCAGCGCCGCGTTGGTGATGACACCGCCCGTCTTCTCCAGCCCACGCGCCACCGCGTAGCGGTTGTCGCCCGTGCGCAGCCACTCCTCACGGATGCGCGAGAGCAGAAAGACCTCGTAATCCATCGAGAGGCCAAAGAGAATACAGAACAGCAGAATAGGAATGGTGCTGTCGAGGAAGCCCGTGGGCTCAAATCCAAGCAGCGTGGCGAAGTGCCCCTGCTGGAAGATGAAGACCAGCACACCATAGGCCGCACTCACCGAAAGCACGTTCATCAGAATCGCCTTGAGCGGCAACACCGCCGACCGGAACATCAGCAGCAGCAGCACATAGGTGGCGAGCAAAATGAAGAGAATCGCCTTCGGGAAGTTGCCATAGAGATAGCGGTTGAAGTCCAGACTAACCGCCTGGAAGCCGCCGACAGAGACCATTAGGCCCTCCGCGGCGCCCCGATCGCCCGCGCGCAGCGTATCAATCAACTGCTTGCCCGCCGCGCTGTCAATCGGCGCGTCAGTGTTGACCGTGATGACCGTCGTCCCATCGGCCGTGGTCGCGCTCACCAGTTGCCGCAGGGCGGGATTCGTGATGTACATGCCCGTCGAGTAGAGGTTGGCCAACCGCTCCAGCGTGAGCGGCGGCGCGGAGGCCGGAGAGGCGCTGGCCGCCTGGGGCGGAGCCATCAGGCTGATCACACCGGTGACATGCCGCTGTGTCGCCAGCCACTGCGAGAGGTCGCTGATCTTCGCCAGGTTCGCGGCTGTCAGCGCGCTCGTGCCGTCAGGCGTCTGGGCCACCACATAGACCGGATTATCCGTGGCGCCAGGGTATTGCGCACTCAGGATATCCAGCCCCTGGCGCGCCTCGCTGCTCTTGGGGAGCGAGGTTGCGGTGGGCGTCCCAATGCTGAGAGAGAAAATCGGCCACCCCAGACCGATCAGGATAACAGTCACCGCCAGCACGATCAGCACCGGACGGCGCATAACCGCCAGCGCCCAGCCATGCCAGAAGCCCTGCCGTTCACTGCCCTCCGCCCTGGGCATGGTGAGCCGGCCCAAGAGCGGCAGACGCAGCGCGTTGATGCGGTGGCCCAGCACACTCAGGAGCGCCGGCAGCAGGGTCAGCGCCGCCAGCACCGAGGTCAGCACGACCAGCGCCCCGCCGATGCCGAACGACGACATAAACTGAATACCGATCAGCAGCAGACCAGCAAAACCAATCATCACCGTCAGGCCGCTGAAGAGGATGGCCTCGCCCGCGGTGGCCACCGTCCACCCAACCGCCTCGCGCACCGAGCGGCCATTGGCCAACTCCTCGCGGAAGCGTCGCGTCATGAAGAGGCTGTAATCAATCGAGATGCCCAGACCCACGATCGAGGCGACGTTGAGCACGAAAACGCTGGTCTGGCTGTGCAGGGCGATCGCATAGATGATCGCCAGCGCGATCGGCACAGCGACCAGCGCCAGCACCAGCGGCATCGCGGCGGCGGCCACCGAGCCAAAGACGACCAGCAGCACGAGCAGCGCCAGCGGCAGCGCACGCTGTTCCGCTTGCTCAGTATCGCTCTGGGTGATGCGGGTGAAGGCATCATAGACGGCGGGGTTGCCCGTCACATAGGCGCTGGCGGGCGTGGTGGATCCCGGCGTGGGCAGCAGCGCGCGGAAGTCCTTGAGTTGATTCTGCACCGCACTTGGCCCCTGGTCAAAGTTGACCGTGACGAAGGTGGTGAGGCCATCGGCGCCGGGAACGGGGCTGGGTGCCACGCTGATCACATGCGAGAAGAACTGGGCGCGGCTAACGAACGCGCGCACTTCGAGCTGGTAGGCGGGATCGGTAACCGGGACACTGGTGGATCGAAAGACCACCAACAGTTGGGCTGGTGGCTGGTGCAGCGTCTCAGCGAGAATGTTAGCGGCACGGCTGGATTCGCTCTGGTTGAAGTCGAAGCCGCCGCCAGTCAGCACAGTACCGATCTTACTGGCGAAGGGCACACTCACGGCCAGGCCGACCAGCCAGACCGCGATGATGAGCCAGCGCACGCGATAGATCAAACGGCCATAGCCCAACCCAACGCGGTAGAGGCCGTGAGCTTCAAGTTGCTCGCCAGCGGGCGCAACAGGCGCCGTCTCTCCCACCGTCGCGGTCGGCTCCGGCGCGCGCGAATCGAGTCGCATAGAATCTTCTTCCTCCTCACACCTGGCCGCGCGGGGTGGTGCGTTCCAACGCGGTCGCGCCTCATGGAAAACCACTCCATGACAGATCTGGTTGGTGTCGCCCCATATCTGGCACCCTCTACGCCTTCGGCACCAGCGAAGTTGATGTGCCTGCCATTCCGGCTGGCCAGGCGGCCCACTGGCTATCGTAGTCGCGAAGCGCGGTGCGTGCCTATGCCGGAAGTCATGTCTTTCGCCGCGCTGAAGAGAGAAAGGGAGCGCATCGAGTATGAGGTGGGCCGCGCTAGTTGAAGGTGGGTGCGCGCTGGCATGGTATAGTGGAAACGTGGCATGAGTGGCAAGAGAGACGTGGAGCGGAAGGTGGAGCGACCAGATTACGATCAGGCACTCAAGACGATGCTGCTGGAGGCCCATGATGGCTTCCTGGCCCTGATCGCGCCGGCAGTGCGGTGGCGGAAAGCCCTCCCCACCGAGCTGCCAGCAGTGAAGCGGCAGGCTGATCTGATCTGGGAGGTCACGCTGCCTGATGGGCAGCGCGGCATCTTGCACATCGAACTGCAAACGAAAGCGGAAAGCGACATGGGCGAGCGGCTCGCCGACTACGGTTTCCGTCTCCGGCGGCGGCAGCGGCAGCAACAGCCACTTCAGCTCCGTTCGGTGGTCGTCTTCCTGCGACCGACACCGGGCATTCCAGAGCCACCCTTCGTCATCGAATGGATGGGCCGACCGAGCGCCTGGTACGACTTCGATGTGATCCGCTTATGGGAGTTGCCACAAGAATGAGTCTTGGGGACACCGTGGTATGACCTCTGGCCGCTGGCCTGCCTGATGGCTGACGTCACGACGCAGACCACACAGGCGGTCGCCGAGCGTATTGCCCAGGCTCCCCTGCCAAGACCGAAGCGGAGCGAGCTTACCGGGTTGGTATTTCTACTCGCTGGTATGCGTCTTCCGAAGCACCAGCTTGCCACCATCTTAAGGAGCGAGCACATGCTCAACGACCTGCTGAAAGAATCAAACTTCGCCGAGCTGATCTATGATATCGCGCGCGATGAGGGCATCGAGCAGGGCATCGAGCAGGGCCGCGCCGCGGGCATCGAGCAAGGTGAGGCGAAGGGCATGCGTGAAGCCATCATCGCTGTCCTCCTGGCGCGCTTCGGGACATTGGATGAGCGAATGATCGCCGCCATCGAACAGCGAGAGATGCCCGCGCTCAAGGAACTGCTGCCGCATTGCGCCACCGAGCCACTGGAGCGGATCCGGACGCTCCTAGATATTGCCTAGCATGCCGCGCGCGACATGATGGCCGCGCGCGAAGTGAGCGATTGACCCCCGCCTAGTGGGACGGCCTCGCGCGCTCACCGTGCCCTCAGGCGGCGCGGCTCCGGGGCCGCGCCGCCATCCGCCATTCCGCGCACCCGATCTCCGGACGCCTCCTCTAACACTCCTCTAGCGCGCCTCCTATACTCGTCTAACACTCCTCCTACGCCGCTCTAACGGCGGGTGAGCGATACTAGCGCGTGGATCACCGTCTGGCCACGGACGGGTAGACCGCCCCGGCGCGACCATCCGCACGCGGCCAAGTCCCCTGGCAGTGGCTATTCCAAGCGTCTATTCATTCACAGGAGGGAAACAGCGTGGCTAATAAGCTTCGCCCAGTCGGCGACCGTGTGGTCGTCAAGCCCGCACAGCGGGAAGAGGTCACTCGCTCTGGCATCGTCATTCCCGATACCGCCAAGGAGAAGCCCCAAGAGGGCACCGTCGTGGCCGTCGGCAGCGGCAAGCTCCTCGAGAGTGGTGAGCGCGTGGCGATGGAGTTGAAAGAGGGCGACCGCGTCCTCTTCGCCAAGTACGGCGGCACGGAGTTCAAATTGGATGGCGAGGACCTGCTGGTGCTCCGCGAGTCCGACGTGCTGGCTGTCATCGAAGGCGAGCGGTAGCGTTCCGCATCACTGTCGCATGCCACACCGCCGAGGAATACCCCCGACTACCAGAAACCAAGAGGAGTAGATACCCACTATGGCTAAACAGCTTGTCTTCGACGAGCAGGCGCGCCGCTCGCTCAAGAAGGGCATTGATGTGCTCGCGAGCGCCGTCAAGACCACCCTCGGCCCCAAGGGCCGCAATGTCGCGCTCGATAAGAAGTTCGGCGCGCCGACCGTCACCCACGACGGCGTCACCGTCGCCAAGGAGATTAGCCTCGAAGATCCCTTCGAGAACATGGGCGCGCAACTCCTGAAGGAAGCCGCCACCAAGACCAATGACGTGGCGGGCGACGGCACTACCACCGCCACCGTCCTTGCCCAGGCCATCGTCAACGAGGGCCTACGCAACCTCGCCGCCGGCGCCAACCCCATGCAACTGCGCCACGGCATCGAGAAGGGTGTCGCGGCGATCGTCGAGTACATCCGCCAGCATGCCACCCCCGTCGAGGGCCGCAAAGAGATCGCGCAGATCGCCACCGTCTCCGCCGCTGACCCGCAGATCGGCGAGTTGATCGCCGATGTGATGGAGCGTGTGGGCCGCGACGGTGTCATC
>JADMIN010000158.1 GCA_015478575.1 Ktedonobacterales bacterium
CCCATACGTTCGCTAGTGGCAAGAGCATGCCAGGCACAACGGCCCCATGGAAGAGCCAGCGAGATGCGAACACCGCGCGAGCATCGGCTCAATCACCACACCTGCCTCCGCTCGCGCGGTCACGACCCATCGCGCGCGGAGTGAGGCCCAGCCAATCAGGCGCTTCCTCACAGGTGCTCACTATGGCATTCGGTGCTCAGGTAGCGCTCTTGGATGTCTGGCACGAAGCGGGGGAAGAGAAAGAGTGCAAAAAGATGACCTCCACCGCGTCGCACAGACGTACGGTAGAAGCCATTAGCCAGCATGCGGCGGTTAGGGGCGAGCTTCATCGCCTCAGCGCGGGCGGTACGGCTCCACCCACGCACCATATACTATAGCGTGGTATGCCGCCAGCGTCAATAGATTCCGGCATGGCACGGAGGCTGGTGCTGCGCTAAGGGCGCGTTGACCGGCACGGGCGCGCGGCGTTATACTGCGCGTGAGAAGGGCTGTGCGCCCGCGGTCACATCACTATCCCGTGGCCGCTCGCTCGCGCGGTGGTCGCGCGCAAAGCCGCGAGCCGTCTCACTCGCGCTGGACGGGAGGTAAGCCATGAGTGGTTCTCAGTTGCCCCCGATGCCGCCCACGGCAGGTGAGCACGCTGTCCTCGCGCTGCCCGATGACTACAACGCGGGCGTGGCGTTCCTCGATGGCGCGCTGGCGCGTGGCTGGGGCGCGCGTATGGCTCTGCGCACGAGTGCGACGAGCGGCTGGACGTATGCCCACCTCAACGAGCAGGCCAACCGCGCTGGCAACGCCCTACGCGCGCTGGGAGCGGAGATGGAGCAGCGGGTGGCGTTGCTGCTCTATGACTCCCCTGAATTCGCCGCCACCTTCTTCGGCGCCATCAAGGCGGGCGCGGTGGCCGTGCCGCTGAATACACAACTGCGTCCCCAGGACTATCAGTACATGCTTAACGACAGCCGTGCTCGCGTGCTGGTGGTGGAGGCGGACCTTTGGCCACAACTCGCGCCGCTGCGCCGAGAGTTGCGCTTCCTGCGCCATGTCGTGTTGGTGCGCCGTGGGGATGCCGACGCGGGTAGGTGGGACCCAGCGACGATGGAGTACACCGCGCTGCTGGCGGGGGCCGCGCCGACGCTGGAGCCAGCGCCCACCACACGCGACGATACCGCCCTCTGGCTCTATAGCTCCGGCTCGACCGGCTTCCCCAAGGGCTGCGTCCACTTGCAACATGATATGCACGTCTGCGCGGAGTTGTACGCGAAGCCGCTCTTGCGGCTCACGCCCGATGATATCACCTTCTCCGCCGCCAAACTCTTCTTCGCCTATGGTCTGGGCAACGGCCTCTATTTTCCCCTCGCGGTCGGGGCGAGCGCCATTCACTATGCCGGGCGGGTGACGGCGGAGGCGGCGTTCACCGTGATCGCGGAGCAGCGGCCCACGATCTTCTTCGGCGTGCCAACGCTCTATGCCGCGATGCTGGCGCTTCCCGACGCCGAGCGCCGCTACGACACCTCCTCATTGCGGCTGTGCGTCTCGGCGGGCGAGTCGCTGCCAGCGGATCTCTTTCTGCGCTGGCGCGAGCGTTTTGGCGTGGAGATTTTGGATGGCATTGGCAGCACCGAGGTGCTGCACATCTTCATCTCCAACGTCGCGGGCAGCGTGGTGCCGGGCAGCACGGGCCGGCTTGTCCCCGGCTACGCCGCCGCGATTGTGGATGAGGCGGGCCAGCCGGTGCCTCAGGGCGAGATCGGCAACCTGTTGATCGCCGGGGAGAGCACCTGCGCGCACTACTGGAACAAGCACGAGCGCTCCAAGGCCACCTTTCTGGGCGCGTGGGTCCAGACCGGCGATACCTACTACCAAGACGAGAACGCCAATTATTGGTACTGTGGCCGCGCCGATGACATGTTGAAGGTCAGTGGCCAATGGGTCGCGCCAGCGGAGGTGGAGAACGCGCTCGCAGGGCATCCGGCGGTGCTGGAGGCGGCGGTCGTGGGGCGCGAGGACGCCGATGGGCTGGTCAAGCCGATGGCCTTTGTGGTGTTGCGTCCGGGCGTGGAGGCGACGCCGACGCTGGAGGAAGAGTTGAAGCTCTATATCAAGCAGACGCTTCAGCCACACAAGTATCCCCGCTGGATCGAGTTCGTGGCGGAGCTGCCAAAGACCGCGACGGGCAAGATACAGCGCTATCGCCTGCGCGAGCAGCTCGCTGAGCGCGCGCTGGGCGGGCAGACCTGAGCGACGCCGGGCACGCGATGAACGAGCGGCAGTGAACGAGCGGCAGTGAACGAGCGACACCTGCTCACCGTGTAGGCCTGAGGAAGGCAGGGGTGTGCTGTTTTCGAATGGACTAAGGAGAGGGCATAGCGGCACCTCGTCAGTGAGGGCCGCGGGTTTAGCAATGCCGCAACATGACGTGACGCCTCTGGAGCAGCCCCATGCTGTTGGGCCATTGCCAAACACGCTCTCTAGCAAGGCCAACCGCACTGAAAGGGTGCTCTAACCGCTGTCCGAGCCGTTGCGCGAGCGCACGGCTCAGCCGACCGGCTCGGCCTGATCAAGCCCGCTGAGCCAGACCGTGCATTGTTCCATCGTCAGGCAGCCGCAGCGCAGCCCCGTGCGCAGCAGGTCCCGCATCGCCCGCATGCGCCTGAACTGCTCCTCAAGCTCAGCGAGCTTGCGATGGGCGAGCACCTCCCATCGGGCCACCGGATGCGTGCCCACCGCGAAGCCGAAGAAGAGCTCGCGGATCTCGCCGAGCGTGAAGCCCGCCTGCTGTGCGCGCGCGATGACCCTCAGCCGCTGCAACGTGCTCCCCTCATAGTGTCGGCGCCCGTTGACCCGCGTGGGCGGCGGCAGCAGACCGATCGTTTCGTAATAGCGGATCGCCGAGGGCGCGATGTCCACCTCGCGTGCGATCTCCCCGATCGTCAGCCCTCTCCTCTGCTCATCGCTCTCGGCGGCCATCGTCTCGCTCCTCTATTCATGCTCTCTTACTCGTGTTGTCTCGCTCTTCCGCTCGTTTTCTCATGTCTCGCACACATTCCACGCCAGCCCTTGACTTCAAGCATACTTGAAGAGTGTACGCTGCTGGGTGAGGGGACGACCACCCCTCGCGTCGTTGCACCAGTTCTCAGAAAGGAACACCCAATGGCCTCCGATCTGGCATCCGACCTCCCTGTAGCCTGTACCCTCTCGGCCGCCGACCAGCGCGCTCGCGGCGAGGATGTGGCCGCACCGCTCTTCGCCCGTGCCCAGCACCTGCAAGAGGTGCGTGACGGCTACCGCTTCGCCTTTCCGGCCGAGGCGGACGGCGTCCGCGACCTGCTGGAGTTCATCCTGTCCGAGCGGGCTTGCTGCCCCTTCTTCACCTTCGAGTTGAGCTTCGCCTCGCCGCACCAGTCCGTCTGGCTGACCCTGCGCGGCGGTGAGGGTGTCAAGGAGTTCATTGCCGGCAGCTTCGCGGCGCTGGATATGCCCCTGGTGCGGGCGGGCGCTGAGCCTGCCCGGTAAGTGGCCTGAAGTGCCTTGGGGGTGGATGTCGCCAGCGATGATTCGGGCGGTGGCGTCCGCCCCCACCTCGTAACGGAAATGTGGGATTGCTGATCGTCTTCGGCGCTGTAGCCGTGGCCCGCATGCTGATGTGGTATGCGCTGGAGGCGCGCGTCCTGGTTCATCTCCGCCTTTGGTCTTGCCTGCTTTGGCGCTTCCACCTCTGGATGGCTCGCTTGGATAGCTCGCTGGCGCGTGGCCGCTCGGCCTCATCGAATTGACGGGGGCACGACGTGCTCCGCGGGAATGGTGGCGAGCGCGAGCCGCCTAGCTCCGCCGACCTCCCCTTTCCTCACGCATGGGGAGAAGTTGGGAGAGAGGATGCCTCTTCGCATGGCGGCGCGGAGTCAGAAATCGGGTCCTCAACAGGCCCAGCTTGCGCCGCCGCCGCCGCTTGCATCGCCTCAGCCCGCAGCCCCTGGAGTGCGTCGCTGAAGCGCACGGGATATGGTTCCGCGGCGACCAGCGCGCGGTAGCACTCCGGCAGAGCATGCAGGTTGGCCTGCGCCAGTTCCCAGATCTCGCCGAGTGGCGGCAGGCTGCCAGGAATGATCCGCCCCTGGCGCATCACCGGACGCAAGAGCCGCAAGTAGCCCGGCGGTGCTGGCTCCCCCACGAGTTGGACGACATCCTCCTCCCAGGCAGGGTGACGATAGACCTCCTTGCGCCCCGGCCAGGTGGTCTTCCGCCCGGCGAGCTTCAGCTTGGCGTGCTCGCTGTGGTCCGCCTCGACGTACCAGACCTCTTTATACACCCCACCCAGCGCGCCGCCGCTCACGCCATGTTCCACGCTGCCTGCCCCCGTGCCCAGCGCGGTGCCCACGCCAAAGGCATCTACTTCCGCACCCGCCGCCAGCAGGTCGGCAATCGCGAATTCATCCAGATCGCCGCTGGCGAGGATGCGCACAGTGCCCATGCCCGCCCCCGCCAGTTGCTCACGCACATAGCGGCTATCGCTTACGAGATCGCCGCTATCCAGTCGCACGGCCGCCAGCGTGTGGCCCAGGCCATCCCGCGCGCGCCGCGCGACGGCGATGGCCGTGTGGATGGCGCGGCGCACATCATAGGTATCCAGCAGCAATGTATAGCGATTGAAGGATTCGGCGACCGCGGTGAAAGCCTCCTCCTCGCTAGGGAAGAGTTGGATCAGCGCGTGCGGCACCGTCCCCGTTGCCAACAAGCGATAGTCGAAGGCGGCGGCCAGCAGCGACGTGCTGGAGCAGCCACCAATGTAGGAGGAGCGCGCGACCACCAATGGGTTCTGCGCGCGCCGGAAGGAGAACTCTGAGACGCGCCGCTGCCGCGCCGCCCAGACGACACGCGCGGCTTTGGTGGCGATGAGGGTGGCGAGATTGATGGCCTGGAGGATTCCCGCCTCCATCACGATCGCCTCGCGGAAGGGCGCGGTGACGCGCAGCAGTGGCTCATGGGGGAAGGCGATGCTGCCCTCAGGCATCGCGTGAATCTCGCCGGTGAAACGCAGGTTTGCCAGCTCATCGAGGAAAGCGGCGTCGTAGTCACGGATGCGCGCCAGGAACGCAAGCTCGTCGGGTGCGTAGTGAAAAGACCGCACGAACTCCAGCGCCACCTCCAGCCCCGCCACGAGCAGATACGCACCGCCAAAGGGCGCCGAGCGCGTATACAGGTCGAAGGTGGTCATACCGTTGCGCCCCGTCACCCAGCTCACATAGGCGGCGTCGGGGTGGTACATATCAGTATACAGCCCGGAGTGCTGGCCAGGGGCACGGCGGAGGGGAGGCAGCACGCGACATTCACTCCTTCAGTCGCGGGAACTCATCGTTGAAGGCCCACAGTTTCGCCTCGACATCCAGCACGCGCCGGTGCAGTGGCGCCGGGGCGATGATATTCAGGCTCAGAATCTTGCTCTTGATGGTACGAAGCGCCTCGGCATAGCGCGTCGCCGTCCGCTCGCGCAGGAGGCTGTAGGCGCGGCGCTCGCTGGCGAAGGCGTGGCCGCCGCGCACGCGCAGGTCGTCGCAGTGGCGGCGGAGCGTGGCCAGCAACGCTTCGGCGCGCTCCAGCTCCGCGTCAATCTCGTTGCCGCGCTCGATCTCTGGCGGAGCCGCGTGATTGCTATGTAGGAGACTATAGGCCAGCGCACGGTCGCCCGCGTAGACGTTGTCTTCCAGGCGGAGCGGCTGGCCGGTGCCGCGCAGATTGGTGAATGCCCCCTCGCGTTGTGCCTCTTGGATCAACTCATCCACCACGCCAGACCAATTCCGGGGTTTGCGTGGCTCTTGCTCGCCGCCCGCATGCGGCGGCGTGTGCGCGCGGTCCGAGGGTGTGGGCATCGCAAACGCTCCTTTTCTCGCCTGGGGTCATGTATGGCCCTGGGTCACGCATGGCGCGCCCGCTGCCCCGCTGGCTGGGCGCCCACGCGCATGCTCTCACCGCTAGCGTCTCTCTCCCTATTGTAGCGAATAGAGCGAGCATCAGTCCGCCCGCGCGGAGCGCCAGCCCTCCACCCGTGCTCTGGTCGTCGAGGCCAGACGCGAGCTGGCATCAGCTTGGCTTCGTGCCCCACCAGAGCGTCCAGTGCGCGGCATCGGTGATGGGGGCATCAGCGGGAACACGGGTGCGGATATATGCTACTAACTCCTCAAGCTCGGCATCACGCAACTCGTGTAGGATCGAGCGCTCGGTGCGCGCCCGCAGGTCCGCCGCCAGCGCCGCGAAGGAAGGGTAGACGCGGCGCACCTCCAGCAACCCGCGCTCCGAGGCGTTGTGGAAGCCAGCGGCGGCTATGCCCTGGCGCACCGTCGCGCTGGCGGGTCGGCGGCGCAGTTCCACCTCCAGCAGTTGTGGAAAGCGCTCGGAGAAGTAGCCGCGAATGTAGTCCGGTCGGCCAGGTGCGCGCATATCCTCTGG
>JADMIN010000159.1 GCA_015478575.1 Ktedonobacterales bacterium
CCCCAGTGGTCGCCGAGCGAGAGACGGGGAATGCGGGCACGATGCCCCGCCAGCGCTTGTGGCCCGCGGTGTTGGCACTCTACTTCCTGGCACCTCTCACCGCCGAGGTCCTCACGAACTCGACACCCATCCTGGTGTTTCTTACCAATCCCGTTGGCTTCCTCTACCAACCCGCCCTCTATGGCTCCGGCGCAATCCTTGTGCGCGAGGCGGCGCGGCGGCGTGGCTTGGGGTGGTCGCGCATTGTACTGCTAGGCGCGGCCTATGGCATCCTCGAGGAGGGGCTGATTGTCACCAGTTGGTTCAATCCGTTCTGGCCGGATGTCTGTAACCGCGCGACACATCCGCCCTCCGGCCTCTGCGACTACAGCCGGATCGCGCAAACGAACTTGATCTGGGCGCTCTCCCTCACGGCCTACCACGCAATCTTCAGCATCGCCATTCCCATCTTGCTGGTAGAGACCATCTTCCCACGGCGGGCCGCGTTGCCCTGGCTACGGCGCCGTGGCCTCATCGGCTTCAGCGTATTGCTGGGGTTGGTATGGCTCTCCGGCGCAGCGCTCTTCGGCTTCGCCTTCTCTCGTGCCCAAGGATATACTCACCCACCGCTCGTGCCGTATCTCGCCGCGGTGGCCCTGGCCGCCACCCTCATCTGGCTCGGACTGCGTCGCCCGCGTGCGAAGGCGCTGACCGCCACAGAGGTGCCCTCGCCGCCAGGCGCCCTCACACCACCAGCGCGCAAGCCACCGCGCCTGTGGGGACTGCGCGTGCTCGGCTTCGTCGTGATGTTCGGGTATTTCGCCGTGCCCGCGCTCCTGCAAGCTAGTAAGGTACCCTTCCCTATCACCCTAGCCGTGATCGCGGCGCTGCTTGCCCTGCTCGCCTGGCGCATCGCCAGATGGTCACGCCGGCCTGGCTGGAATACGCGCCACCACATCGCCCTGGCCGCTGGCGCGCTCAGTTTCTTCATCTTGGTCTTTGACCCCATCCTAGAGGTCGCTGGCCAGGTGAATGGTAAGATCACGCGCGGCACCTCGCTCTTCGCCCTGGCCTATCTCATCCTGCTGATCTGGCTGAGCCTACGGGCACGGCGGCTGGAAGGCGAGGTGCTGAGCGGTGACGGTCTGGGCGGTGCTATCCCACGCGGACGCCGCTGGCGGGGGTGAACGTGATCTCCAGCGCGCCTTCGGCCATGCGTGCCACCGTCGCTTCCAACGGCGCCAGCACGGCGGGCAGCGCGATGTCGCGCTTGAAGTTGCCGACCTCCACGATCAATTCATCGCCCTTCTTCGTCATAATGACCTTCGCCAGCTCAACGTGCGGCAGAGGCAGCCGCAGCACATAGGTCTCGCCGCGCTTCTCCAGTTGCTGTGGGCTGCCGCGGAAGAAAATCTGGGTGGGATCCGTCGCGCCCCAGACCTCGGCGCCGAGCGCCGCCAGCGCCGTCGCTCCCAGAATCTCGCGCGAGTGATAGGGCACATCCCAGACCGGCAGCGGGGTGAAGGTCGAGTGAATCTGGTCGTAATAACGCTTCTGTTGCGCCATCATATCGCGCAACAACTGATCGTGGTAGTCGTCCGATGGCAGCACGCGATTGCAGAGCACGCCATCAATGGGATAGTCATAGAGCGCGAGATAGGTCTCAGCGCGCAAGGCTTCTTTGATAACCATCTTCTCTGGGTTGACCACCAGCCGGTACGAGCTGATCTCGGCATCCGTCAGCACCTTGCGCAGCGCCGCTACCTGCGTGTTGAGCTTCTCCAGCGAGTCCAGCACGTTGATGCCCGGCAAGAACGTCTTGAGCAGGGGCTTGGCGGCGTTGAGCGCCAGGCCCTTCCAGCCACTGGCCTGATTGACATACCAGAGAAACGTCTCTGGCATGCTGAGGAGGCGCACGGTCTCGCCCGTGGGCGCCGCGTCAATCACCACCACATCGTAGGCATCCTGCCGCGCTTGGCGGTAGATATTGAGCAAAGCGACAATCTCGTCCATACCCGGAATGAGCGCCATCTCCTCGGCGGCCACATCGTTGATGCCTTGGCGCTTGAGCACATTGGCGACGTAGTCCTGCACACGCCCCCAGTGCGTGCGCATCTCGTCAAGCACGTTGATCTCCTGCGCCCAGAGCCGGTCGGCGAGCTGGCCTGGCTCCGCGGTAAGAGGAGCATCCAGCACATCGGCCAGGCTATGGGCCAGGTCGGTGCTGACAACGAGTGTACGTTTACCCAGTTGCGCCGCGCGCGCGGCTGTAGCGGCAGCCAGTGTCGTCTTGCCCACGCCACCTTTGCCGAGATAGAGAATAAGACGCATCCAAACCAGCCTCTCCACGTGTATCTGTTCATGCGGGTCGCCGCTGGCTTCATCGCTCCATTGGCGTGTATCCGCCGTTATGTGTACGCCACGCTTCAGAGCGAGTTGCAGGAGGGGGTCCATCTGTGCTGCTCCGGCCCTCTCGGTCTGGTCGGTGGTTAGCCTCGTTATTGCGACGAGCAACTGGCATGGCTGTCTCGACGGTTTCGCCCAGCCTGCCTGTTCTTCTCACCTCGCGACCGGCGGCACCGTTGTCCTATTGGCGCGTTTTTTGCCATTGTTCTCAATGGAATGCATAAGCTCTGTTCAGCGATGGCACGATCTGCCATGTATCCGGCCGAACGCCGAAAACACACCGTGGCCTCATCTGGGCAGGCTGCGATTTTCAGGTGAGGGAGGGGACATGCTCCTGCACGGCAGTGACGGATATGGGCTGGAGGCCAGCGGACTCACTAATGATGCTCTGGAGGCGCCCGCCGCGCCCTCCCTCCCTCTTCCCCCCACGGCGACGGCTCCCCGCTTGCCACCGCGCGCCACTGTGCGCCGCACCTACGTTAGCGCCGACGCTCAGGTGAAGTCGGCCCTTGGCGCGCCGATCTCGCTCGACGACGCCTATCAGCATTGCCGACACATCGCTCGCGAGGTGGCACGGACCTTCTACTATGGTTCTCTCTTCCTGCCGCCGATGAAGCGCCGCGCATCTTGGGCGCTCTATGGCTTCTGTCGCACAGTGGATGATATCGCTGACGAGACCGATCTCTTTCCTGATCCCATCGCTGAACTGACGCGCTGGCGCTCCCTGCTCGTGGAGACGTATGCCGGTCGGCCCAGCGGCCCTGTAATGTCGGCTTGGGCGGATATGCTCGAACGCTTTCCCGTGCCTCTGGCACCCGCGCTCGATCTGTTAGCCGGCGTCGAGATGGACACGCGCGGCGTGAGTTTCCGCACCTTCGAGGATCTGCGGCTCTATTGCTATCGCGTCGCTGGGACGGTTGGCCTGCTGATGACGCCCATCCTTGGCTATCGCGACGAGGCCGCGCTCAGCTATGCCGTGGATCTGGGCATCGCGATGCAACTTACCAACATCCTGCGCGACATTGGCGAGGATGCCGCGCGCGGGCGCGTCTATCTGCCTGAGGAAGACCTGGTGGCTTTCGGCTGCGATCGCGCTTCCCTGGTGCGTGGCGAGATCACGCCGGCATTTCGCAATCTGATGGCATTCCAGATCACGCGCGCTGAGGCGTATTATGAGCGCGGCATGTGTGGTATTCCCCTGCTCGACCGCGACGCGCGCCTGGCGATTCACCTCAGTGGCACGCTCTACCGCACCATTCTGGCACGCATCCGCCGCAACGGCTACGATGTCTTTACCCGCCGAGCGCACGTCCCCTTTGCTGGCAAACTCGCCGCCGTTCCTAGCACCTGGCTACGCATCCGTCTGGGTCCGCGCTCGCGCCTCCTATGATGCCTAGCGCGCGCTCCATGCGCGCACATCATGGGCATCCAAGCGTCCGAGCACACACTCTAGCGCGTTCTCTCGCTGTCATGTACACTGGAGGTGCCAGTCCGCTCCCGCGGCGATGGCCTAGCCAGCGAGAGGAACGCACATGAGTGAGAGCAACGAGACATCCGCGGCGGTGGCTAGCATGGCTACCCGCTCGCGGCGAGGATGGCAAGTGCTCCTAGGCCACCCCAGGATGGCGCGGACGCTCGCTACCGCTGGCGCAGCCCTCTTCGCCTTCGCCGCCTGGGCGCCGTGGTGGGTCTACATCGCCACGACGCCCGCACGCGCGGTGGCCTATTCCTTGGACCCTGGCCGCGACCCGGCCCTCTCGCCCCTGGATGTGTTCTTTGGGCCGTCGTCGCTCCTCGTCGCTTGGAGCGCGGTCAGCGTTCTTGGCGTGCTGCTAGCGGCGTTGCTATGGCAGCGGCGCGGTGCTCTGACGACGCGGCTGGCCCTGCTGGCCTTTGGCGCGTGGGCGGCTCTCTGTTCCTGGATCTCGCTCGCGTTCTTGCTCACTGCCATCAACGGTCGGCTGACCGCCCAGCCGCCGCTTCCTACCGATCGGCTTTCTCGCGCCAGTGTGCTCCAAGCGCATGGTCCGGCATACGGTCTCTGGCTCGCCGCCCTCGCCCTGGCCCTTACCTGGGTTGGTGCGATTCTGCTGGCGCGGGTGGAGCTACGCGGGCACGGCGCGACGAGACTCGTCGCGCCGTCGGCGCGACTCGGCCCCAACGAGCGGCTGCCGCGCGGGACTGGCTGGCTCACCGCCGCGGTGATCTTCTGGGCCGTTGGCTTTCTCGTCATGCCCTGGGGCGCGGTGAATTGCGATGCTCTGCCGCTGATATATGGTACCTGCACGGGCGTCTCAGGCAGCGCCGCGCTCCAAGTGGCGCTGGAGAATCTGACCACCTCGGTTGATCCCCTCGCCGCGCACTCGGCTGTCGCTCTGCTGCTCGCTGGAGGAGGCGCACTGGTCCTCGCCAGTCTCTGGCTGCGCGTCGCCGCCGCGGCTCAGCGTGTGTGGAGCGCCCTGTGGCTGCTCGCTGCCCTCGGCATCGCCCTGCTCACCTACACCGGCATCGCTGCTATCACCACGCGGGCAAGCGATTTCGGGCTGCCCACTGGCACCTGGCGCGGTGAGGGCGGCCTCTGGGTCACGTTCCTCGCGCTACCGCTCGGCATCGTTGGGCTGGGGGTGCTCGAGGTGAGCACCCGGCGTCGTCCACGGCCAGCGTCAAGCCCAGCGTAAAGACCAGCGGACGCGCTCGCGTCTCGGCGTGACGGGTGCGGCGGTTCACGTAGGAATGGCACGCATGTCGTCCGCCTATTTCACCTTTCTAGAGGGGATGACGATGCCATCAAGGTGGCGCGCTCTATGCTTCACCACTTCCGGCCCAAAGAGAAGAGTAGATGGATTCGCGTACTGAGTCTCTCTTCTCGGCCGACACCGCGCCGGGGAGCGCGCCAGCGCCGCCGGCGCGGCGCCTAGTGCCCTGGCGCGGCTACCTCGCGCGGCTGCTGGCAACCGCCGGGGCCGCACTCTTCGTCTATGCCGCCTTCGCGCCGTGGCTGATCGTCACCTCCTCCTTCTACGACGGCACACGCTGGGAGTCTAGTGAAGGAGCCTTGAGCGGGAGTACATTTGTTACTGGCGTGCTCATCCTCTTGCGCGGTGCGCTTCTCCCTCACGATTCTACACGCTCGCTCCACTCGCCTGGGTCGCGATAGTCAGTATCGGCGCGGTGCTCGCGCCACTTCTGTGGGCACGATTGGGCCGACGAATGGCCTTGATGGCACGACTGGCCTTCGGCGTCTGGGCGGTGCTTGCCACTGTCAGTGTAGGCGTCGTCCTAGCTGGGGCTATCCAACTCTTGCGGCGGAATGCGCAACGCTTCTCAGGTCCGAACGCGCCTGCCCTCACGTGACGCTTGGATGTCCACTTCGCGTTTGTCATCCTCGCGCTGGGGCTGTCGCTGCTCGGCGCCACGCTGCTCTGGCTGGATGCTCGCCACCAGGTCCGTCCGCCAGAGTCGGCCAGCGCGCCGCCCGCGCCCCTCTCTCCCTCGCACTTGCTGGCCACGGGCATCCTCTCCGTGGGTGTGCTCGTTTGGGCAGTGGGCTTTTGCCGTACCCTGGGCCACCGTCAACTGTAATACCTTACACCTCAGCCTCAACCACTTTGTCAGTGGGAGTTGCGCCGGGTTGGATGCTGGCGATGCGCTCGTCTATAGCCCACGGCTCGGTGTGAAGGCCGTTGACAATTCCACCCAGCCGGGCGGTGCCCTGAACGCGATCTTCGTGCTGGCGGCGGGCTATGCGCTGCTTGTGCTGATCAGCGCGTGGCGTCGGCGCGGCTCGCGCCTCTCCGTCATCCTGAGCGCCTGCTGGCTGGGAGCGGTGACGATTCTGGCCGCGCTCGCGGTCCGTGGCATCCGCCCCATCCTGGCGGAGGCACCAGTTCTGAGTTCGGCGGCGGTGGGTCAGTGGGTCATCGGTCCAGGTGTCTTTATGGCCTTTGGTGGCCTCCTCGTCGCCTGGGTGGGCTTGGCCCTCCTCTGGCGCGCGATGGCCGCCCAGCGCAAGGGAGGCGCATCTCCCGGGGGGTGGTGAGAGCGGGAGGAGCGGAGAAG
>JADMIN010000160.1 GCA_015478575.1 Ktedonobacterales bacterium
CCTCAAGGCTATGGCGCGCCACCTCCTCAAGGCTATGGCCAACCAGGCCCACCACAAGGGTACAGCCAGCCAGGCCCACCACCGCGCGGCGGCTTCTCTGCTGGCAGCCTGATCGGCGATGATGCTTTGCCTGATTGGATGCGCGATGGCCACGGAGCGGGCGGCCCGCCCCCACCCGCCGCGCCTGGTCCGTGGAGCGCGGGGGATCCCGGCTGGCCTCCACAACAGCAGCGCCAAGCCCCCCCGCCCGGTGGCCCGCTCTATGACGAAGCGGCGCTGCCATCGTGGATGCGGCCAGGCCAGGCGGCAGGGGATATCAGCGCACAAGCCACGACCTATCAGCAGGCTCCAGCACCACCGCCCGCCTACCCCCCCGTACCAGCGCAGCCTGGCAGCCCATTCCCTTCTATCGAGCAGGCGGGCGCGCAGCAGCCACCGCGCCCGGCCGGCGGTGGCATGCCCGCGCACTCACTCTTGGATGCGTCCGCGGTGCCCAGTTGGCTCACCGGGCAGGCGCAAGCGCCCGCGGCACCAGGCACGTATGCTGGAGCGCCAGCGGGAGCTGATGGCATGCCCGCCCAGACTCTGATTGACGAGCGCGCGTTGCCGCAATGGCTTCGCGCCGAGCAGGCGAGCGCGGCGCCGCCCCCCGCGAGCGGAGGCAACGTCTCGCAATGGCTGACCACCTCGGCCACCGAAGAACAACTGCCTGGATGGCTGGATCAGGTCTATACGGGGGCGCAAGTGCCTCACTTGCCCACCACGCAAGGCCCCACGCCCTATGGCGGCGGGCCCCAAGAGATACCGCCACCCGCGGCGAGAGGCGCCTTCACAGGTGGGCAGTTCGTGGACGATGCCGCGCTCCCTGGGTGGCTAAGAGCGCAGACTGGCGGACCCGCCGGGGCACCTATGCCACCGTCCGCGCCCTCCGGCTGGCCCGCCCCTGACGCGCGCGGCACCGGCACGGCGGGGCCATACGAAACCTTCTCGGCGGCTGATCTCGTCGAAGGCAGCGCGCTCCCTGGCTGGCTCGGCCCCAATGGCCAGGAGCCGCCCGCATACCAAGGCCAGCCGCCAAGCGGCGACAGCGGCTCGCGCCAGCCTCCATGGATGCGCAACGCTCCAGCGCCAGGCGCTTCCAGCGCGGCCTGGCCAGCAGGCGCCAATGGTGCCGCGCCACCGGCCTCCCATGCCGGTGATCTCTCCGCGCGCGAGATGCCCCCGTGGCTGCGTGGTGGCCCGTCTGGCGCAGCGCCTGGCTATGATGCGGGGAGCAGAGTCGGTGGCTATGACCAACCGCCTTCCACCGCCGGCTACGATCCCGGATATGGGCGGATGCCCACGGATCAGTGGAACCAGGCCCCATCAGACCAGGCACAATGGGATCAGCAGGCACAATGGGATGCCACGGGCGATCCACGGGCCTATCAGGACGGCTACGCTGATGGGTACGCTGGCGATGAGGGCTATGGCAACGGCTACGACGACGGCTCTCGTGGCTATGGCGACCCGAATGGCTATGGCGACCCGAATGGCTATGGCGACCCGAATGGCTATGGCGCCTATGCGGACGAAGAGGCATTGGGCGAACCAGAAGATGGAGAGCGGCCAGGCGGCTGGCGTCGTTTCTTCCGCCGCAAGTAGGTCACACTGCCAAGTAGGTCATGCCGCAAGGAACGCTTACATACACCTGAGGAGGTGATTCACCGTGGGAGGGGCTATACCGACATCCCAACGTCTGGCTGGCGGCCCAGCAAGCGCGCTACCAGTCGTATTGCGCTCCCTCCTCATGGTGGATTGCGGCTCGGCCTATACCAAAGTGGCACTCGCCGGCCTTGTTGAAGACCGCTATCGCTTGCTGGCGTGCGCGCAGGCCGCGACGACGACTGCCCCACCGGTCGCCGACCTGACGGTGGGCATCCTTGATGCCATCGTCCAGATCGAGCGCACGATCGGGCGCCCACTCTTGCGCGCGGGCACACTCATCACGCCTGAGCAGGAGGATGGTACGGGTGTGGATGGGCTGGCGCTGGCCATGAGCGCGGGCGGCCCGTTACGGCTGCTTACGATGGGGCCGGGGCGTGAAGCGGTCGCTGGGCTTCTCTACCGCGCCATCGGCGGCCTCTTTGTCGAGTTTGAGGCGCTGCCCGCCTCTCCCCGCGGGCTGCCGGAAGGCGAGTGGCAACGTCTGAGCGCGCAGGTGCGCGCTCTGCATCCGCATAGCCTCCTCGTCATCGGCGCGCCGTTCGGCGCGGCGCATGCCCAGGACGAGATCGAGGCCGTGGGTGAGCAGGTCATGCACTGGATCGAAGCCCTACGTGGCGCCGCTGGAGAGACCATGCCCTCCACACTGCCAATTCTCTTCGCGGGCAACGCGAATGACGCGGCGCGCCTTAGCGCTGTCGCTCGGCAGCGCGGCGCCGCCGTGCAGGCGGTCGAAACGCTCTCGCCATCTACGCTTGGGCCGCTGAGTCGCGCGGTTGGCAGCCTCTATGAGGCGGCGGTGTTGCGCCAGACGCCAGGCTATCTCAAAGCGCGTGCCCAGGCCAGCGCCCCGCCGATGGCGACCAATACCGCTCTTGGGGGGGTGATCCGCTACCTCGCCCAACACTATCAGATGAACGTGGTCGGTGCCGATGTGGGAGCCAGCTCTACCGCGCTCGCCGCCGCGACCTCCCAAGGAGCGTTTCTCCCCGCCGACCACCCCAATGCTGGCGTCGGTTCTGGTGCTGGGTATGTGCTGCGCGCGAACGGAGCACCCAGCATTCTGCGCTGGCTGCCTTGGGACGCCACTGAGAGTGAGGTTCGTGAGTACGTGCTCACACGCATGCTGCGCCCGCATGTGCTGCCCGCTACCGCGCGCGAGCTTGCCCTGGAGCACGCCCTCGCCCGCGAAGCCATCCGACTGGCCATCCACGCGCCCGGATCGCGCCTCGCCGGGCTGCATCCGGTGGATGTCCTGCTGGGCACGGGCGGCGTGCTGGCCCACGCGCCACATCCCGCGCTGGCCGCGCTGATCCTGCTCGATGCCTTACAGCCACGAGGCATCACCTCGCTGGTGATTGATACCGCCGGGCTGGCAACCATGCTAGGCACGATTCCGGGCTTCGCGCCACAGGCCGCCGCCGAGCTGACCGAGACTGACGCTGTACCGCTGCTGCTTGGCTCGGTCATCTCCACCGCTGGGGATGTGCCACCGGGGCAGCCAGCAGTGCGCGTCGTGCTCGAATATGCCGATGGTCGGCAGCAGGTGGAAGATGTGGCCCAAGGGACGCTGCTGCGGCTGCCGCTGGCGCTAGGCGAGCGCGCGCTGCTCTCGCTCTATCCCGCGGCACCAGTGGATATCGGGCTGGGGCCTGGCCAGCACGCGCGCGCCAGTGAGCCAATCGAGGGCGGTGTGCTGGGGTTGGTGGTGGACGCTCGCGGGCGCCCACTCGCGCTGCATGACTCCCCTCATGAGCGTGTCGCCCGGCTGCGTGAGTGGCAGCGCGCCCTGGGAGTGGAGGCCTAGATGAGTATGGTCGCACGTGCCCTCGCTTTTCCTCTTGGTCGGCCGATGGTGCCAATGGCGATCATTCGCCGCCGCCGCGATCTCCCCGCCGATGCCCAGATACGGGTGCGTCTTGGTGAGCGTGTTCAGGCAGACCAGCCCATCGCTGAGGCTTCGGGGCCAGCGGGCCGGTTCACCGTCATCGCGGGCCTGGCGGGCACCATCGCCGATACCAGCGCGAGCGCCATCACCATTGAGGGCGCGGCGGCCATCATTCAGGGAATGGTCGGGCTGGGCGGAGCCGTCGCTGGGCCAATCTTCCTGATTCCGCCAGGCGAATCACCCGCGCTCGTGCCCATCCAGCGTGGGGCGATCATCGTCCATCCTCAGCGGTTGCCCCTCACGCTGTTGCAGCGCGCCGCCACGGGTGGCGCGGCGGGCATCATCACGGGCAGCGCCTCCGCGCTCGAATTGGAGGGATTCGCGCGAACGGATCTGAGCGCGCTGCTCGACGGCCTCATACCTGACCTCTCACCTTTCCCGCTGACGGTGATGCTCACCGCTGGCCTGGGCGACTTGCCCATGCAGCCGGCGATGTACACCCTGCTCGCGCAGCGCGCCGGTACGATGGCGCTGCTCAGCGGCATGACACAGCCACGACACAACCTCCGGCCCGAGGTGCTGCTGGCCCCACCGCCCTCGGCACGGCCCATCACCCTCCCCGCTGAGAGCGCACTCGTTCTCGGCGCTCGCGTGCGCGTCAGCGCTGGCCAGTATCAGGGTGCCGAGGGGGAGATCGCGTATCTCTTCACGCATCCGCAGCCCAGCGAGACCGGCCAACCGCTGCCCACCGCCCGCCTGCGCCTGGAGAATGGCAATTTCTGTGCGCTTCCCCTGGCCCTCCTCGACCGCGTCGGGTAGGGAGGCGAGCGCATGGAGACGCTCGTCTGCGTGCCAGCGAACACGTACTCAATCGCCGCGCTCGCGACGCTCTTCAACCGCGCGTTCGCGGGCTACGCGGTTCCGATGCGTCAGACCGCCGTCTCGCTGCGTACGCTGATCGCCACGAATGATATTCGGCTCGAATCGTCGCTGGTGATACGCTCCGCCAATGGCGCGTCCGCGGGTCTCTCCCTGCTGGCGCTCCGCGGCGAGCGCGCGTGGATCGCTGGCATGGGTATCGCGCCGGTATGGCGTGGGCACGGGCACGGCGCGGCGTTGTTGCGCGCGCAACTGCGCCGCGCGTGGGAGGCGGGTGCCCGCCACGTGCGACTCGAAGTGCTGGCGGAGAACACGCCCGCGCGCCGCCTCTACGCGCGTACGGGCTTCCACGATATCCGGCGGCTCATCGTCTATAGCGGCCCCGTCACGTTTCCGCCCGCGACGCGGCGCGCGATAGGGGAAGCGCCACCATGCGTGCCGCTCAGCGTCGCTGAGGCCCTTCAGCACTACCTCCCCTGCCACCAGACGTCGGCGCCGTGGCAGTGCGAGCCAGCGTCCCTCGCGCGCATGGCCGAGACGCTCAGCGCCCTCGCGGTCTCCGACACCCAGGGTGGCGTGCGGGCGTACCTGCTCACCCTGAAGAGTCCCATCGGCGCCAGCGTGCTCGACTGTGGCGCATGCGCCGCCCATCTTCAGGAGCGTGAGCACGACACGCTCCAATTACTCTGGCATGTGACACGCGCCGCGCCGCACGCGCTCGTCCGCGCCATCAACGTGCCGCCAGGCGATGCGCTCGATCGCGCGCTGGCCACCCTGCGCTGCCCCGTCGTCGCGAGCCAATGGGAGATGGCGCTCGACCTCACCGCACCGCCCGCAGGATGACGTAGTCGGCGACCCAGCTCGACAACCGCCCGTCTTGCGCGGTGATCTGGAAATAGCGCCGCGCGCGCTCCGGCGCCGCCAGAATATCTCGCTCCAGCGCCGCCGCTTCCTTCGCTGGCATCCGCGACCGCGCCACCCACTCGGCGAAGCGATGCGACTTGCGCGCTGTCTCCAGATCAGTGAGACGCAGCCCGGCGTCCGCGAGCAGCGCGCGCCACTCCGTGAGCGTATACTCGCGCACATGACTGGCATCACGCCGCTTCTCCCACTCGTTCACGAGCTGGTCGAGCAGCGCATCCTCAGGCGCGATGTTCTCCACTAGGATGAAGCGCCCACCGGGCGGCAGCACCCGCGCCACCTCGCGCATCGCCGCGGCGGGGTCAGCGTAGTGATGCGGCGCGATACGCGCGGTCACCAGCTCGAAGCTCGCATCGAGGAACGGCAGGCGCTCGGCATCCGCCACGACAAAGTCCGCATTTGTCACACCGCGTGCCAGGAGCGATGCCCGCGCCGCCGCCAGCATCCGCGGCGTCAGGTCGCTCGCGGTGATGTGGGCGACATGCGGCGCCAGAGCGAGCGCGGTGTGGCCGCCGCCAGTCGAGATATCCAGCGCCCGATCGGTCAACTGGGGTGCCGCCAGCTCTACCAGGCGCTTCAGGTCCGCGCCCGCCGCGTGGGTCGCGCTCGCCACATAAGCGGGCGCGGCGCGTCCAAACTGATCGCGCACGCGGTCCTTGATGGCCTGGGCGGCGACATCTTCCTCATGCGCCACCACGGGCGCGAGCGGCTGGAGGCACTCCAACCGATTGCCGAAGGGATCACTCGTATAGAAGCGTTCATAGCCCGGCAGCGCCGCGTCTGAGGTGGTAACGACACCAGCCGCCGCCAGCCGCGCACGCAGCGCCGCGACATCGCGCACGAGCAGGGCGGGATGCCCTTTGCGCTGGGGACGAAAGTCCTCCTCGCTGCCCAGGTGCAGCATTTGCGCGCCGCAGCGAAACCACACGCCGCCGCGCTCAGCCAGGGACGCCGGCTTGTGTACCTCGTCTAGGCCGAGGAGGTCGCCATAGAACGCTCTGGCGCGAGCTTCCGCGCCCGGCGGCATCGCCACCTGCACGTGGTCAATTC
>JADMIN010000887.1 GCA_015478575.1 Ktedonobacterales bacterium
GTATGAACGTGTGCTGGTCGTGTTCCGTCCTGGGCACCGAGGTGATGCCGGCCGGGACGGCGATCAGCAACGAGAAGGTGTGCGCGGCCGTGCCCTGGCGGAGCGTCGCCGTCCAGGAGGACTGGAAGCCGGTGTCGGTATCGAGCGACACGCAGGCCACGCGGCGCTGATCGCGGGGATCGAGGCCGCTCAGGTGGCGCAGGAACTCCAGCCCCACCAGCCCGGCGGTGCTGCCCAGGAAGATGCTCAGCACCGGCGTCTGGATGCGGGGGGCGCTCTGCGCCGGAGTGTGGTCATGCGTAAAAGTAGAAACCATAGTATCCTCGCTTTCTTTGTTCGTTGTTGGGAGAGGCGAACCACTCGCCTGCTCCGCTGTGATCAGTTGTCCGTTGCGCCCGTCGTCCGCAGCTGATTCCTCTCTGCCAGGACGGGCAGCACCCCGCGAACGCCATGCCTGGACCAGCGCTCGCTCCAGTCCTTCCCCAGCCCATCCCGCGGTGGAGGGACGCTCTTGACGGTGCGCCCATCCCGCTCCAGGTGCTCGGCCAGCTGCGCGGTGGCCTGGTCGCCGCCCGCATCCCCATCCAGCGCCAGCACGACCGTCCTGACGCACTGCGGGAGCCAGTAGGCGCGCGCCCCCGTCCCCACCAGCGCGATCGCCTCTGCCGGATGGAAGCCGGCGGCAAGCAGCGCGCAGCGGTCAAAAGGCCCTTCGACCAGCAGCACCCAGGAGCCAAGGCCCTCCGGCTCGTAGCCGAACCACCCGTGCGGCCAGGTCTTGAGCCAGCGGCGCGGCATGCCCGCTCGCTCCAGGACCTCCTTGTGGGCCTGGTCCGACATGCCCGGCTGCCAGCCCGCCAGGCTGCGCCCGCAGAAACCGAGGCGCGTGGTGGCGTCCGGCCACCACACACCGACCGGGAAAATGATGCGGTTGCACCACCAGGGCGGGATGCGGAGCTGGCCATCCCAGCGCACCTCGCGGGGCAGCTGCTCGTAGGGTGGCAGGTACCCCATCCCTGTCATCTCCGCGATGCGCAGCGGCGTCCCACGGGCATCGAGGTAGGCCCGCGCCAGCCCCTGGCGAAGCCCGGCTTTGAGAAAGCCGCTGTCGTACACCCGGTAGAGGACCTGGAGCTCGTCCTGCTGCCACTGCGGGGGCTCGGTCGGTGGCAGGCACGGCTCACCCGGTTCGTCGTGAGCCGCACGGGCGGCTTGGGTCCGCTTGAACGCGCCCGGGGCAGGAGGCGGAACAAAGCCTTGCGCCACCCCCAGTT
>JADMIN010000888.1 GCA_015478575.1 Ktedonobacterales bacterium
ATGCACGCCCTCTCGCGCCGCAATGACGAGCCGCAACGCGCCAGCCGTCCCTTCGACAATGAGCGTGATGGCTTCGTCATCGCCGAGGGCGCTGGAGTCGTCGTGCTCGAAGACCTAGAGCGCGCGCGCGCCCGCGGCGCGCATGTCTACGCGGAGGTGGTGGGCTACGCCGCGACCGCCGACGCCCACCACATCACCGAACCGGCCCCCGGCGGCGCTGGGCTGGCGCGAGCGCTACGCCGGGCGCTGGCGAAGGCCGGCCTCGCGCCCGACGAGGTGGACTACATCAACGCCCACGGCACCTCCACACGCTTCAATGACCGCGACGAGACGGCGGCCATCAAATCCGTCCTCGGCGCCCATGCCTACAAGGTGGCCGTCAGCTCCACCAAATCCATGACCGGCCATATGGTCGGCGCCGCGGGCGGGGTCGAGACCGCCATCACCGCGCTCGCGCTCGATCGCGGCATCCTGCCGCCGACCATCAACTACGAGCATCCCGATCCCGAATGCGACCTAGACTACGTGCCCAACACGGCGCGCCGCGCGGCGATCCGTGTGGCCGCCTCGGACTCGATGGGCTTCGGCGGCCACAACGCCGTCCTCGTGCTCAAGCGCCCAGACACAGACGCTTCCGCCTAAGCCCATACCCCGCCAGGCTGCCCGTTGTGAAAGCGGAAAGCAAAGAGACCCTGACCGTTCGGCCAGGGCCTCTCACACACTCCCGCCGCTCTCGCCGCGTCATTCCGCGCCACGTGGCGCGGCACGCTGGCCTACATCACCGGCTCGCCCCGCTGGCTCACCAGTTGCAGCCAGATGCGCGGCACCTCCGTCAGGTCAAGCTCACGGAAGGCCTCGGCGGCGCCCACCTCCAGCGCGTCGGCCCCCACGGGAATCGGCACCCCCGGCAGCGCCCCCTCGATGAAGAGCCAGTAGCGCCCGATATCCTGCCAGGCGCGTAGCGGCATCTGCGCTATCTCTTCCGTGCGGTCCACCACACGCAAGCCGCATTGGCCCAGCACCTCCGCGTAGCCATCAGCGGTGAGTTGTTGCATCGCCATCGCCTTCGCCGTCCGCGAGGGGCGGATCTCAAGATAGTGCTGGCGCATCCAGCCAAGCGCACGCCGCATCCAAAGGTGGTAGAAGCGCTCGCTGCCCGGCGCGTACGTGCCCGCGAAAAACGCGCTGTTACAGGCAAAGAAGCCACCGGGACGCAGCCCGCGCGTGATCATAGTCACAGCCTCGCGCTTATCGGGAATGAGATGGAT
>JADMIN010000889.1 GCA_015478575.1 Ktedonobacterales bacterium
GACACGGAGGTAATGGGCCTCCGTCTCGTACTCTGGCCCCCAGACCGCATGGAGCAGCGTCCGATGGGTGATGACTTTGCCCGCGTTCTGCGCCAGATACTTGAGCACCTCATACTCGGTGGGGGTCAGATGCGCCTCGATGCCCCGCACAGTCACCTGGCGCCGCTCGAAATCAATCGTCAGGCCGCCCGACTGGAAGAGAGCCTCTGGGCCGCTGGCGCCCGCGGCTTGCGCGGCATGGCGCAACGCGACGCGCACCCGCGCCAGCAGCTCGCCCATGCTGAACGGCTTGGTGAGATAGTCATCGGCGCCCAGTTCAAGGGCGGTGATTTTATCCGTGTCGCCTCCGCGCACCGAGAGCACGATGATAGGCACCCGCGACCACTCGCGCAGTTGGCGGCAGACCTCGATGCCATCTCTATCGGGCAGCGAGAGATCGAGAATCACGACATCGGGATGCCACTGGGCTACGCGATCAAGCCCTTGTTGCCCCGTCGGCGCCCACTCCACCACAAACTCCGTGCCCGCGAGTCCCGCGCGGATGGCGCGGCGGATCTCCGGCTCGTCGTCAATGACCAGGATGCGCGCGCCGCCCGGCCCACGCGCCGCCACTGGCGCATTTGTCGGGGTGACTGGCTCCCCTCCACGCCCGTCGGGTGGGCTGCCGTGCGGCTCAGTCATAGCGACCCACCCGCTCTGGTGGCGCGCTCAGGCAGGGCACCGTGGGGGCGGTCCTGGCTCAGGGGTAACGTGAAGATCACCGTTGTTCCGCCACCCACGGGACTCTCCGCCCAGATCCGCCCGCCATGCGCTTCGATGATGGCCGCGCAGATCGCCAGCCCCAGACCGGTGCCTATCGGCGGGCGCGCCGCCCAGGGCAGGCGCGGATGCTGCACGCGATAGAATTTATCAAAGATCGCCGCCAGCTCCCACTGAGGAACGCCGATCCCCTGATCCGCGACACGCACTTCCAGTTCCGCGGGCGCGCCTACGACCTCCCCCTGAATGTGGATGACGCTCTCGGCGGGAGAGTATTTGACCGCATTCTCGACGAGGTTGGTCATGACCTGCTCGATCTGCCCATGATCCATCAGCGCGAGGGGGATGTCCTCGGCGATAGCCACGCTGATCGTGTGGTCACGCAGTTGCCCAGCAAGCTCCAGCCGGTCCAGTGCGGCGGCCACCACATCGCCGATAAGTTGCCAGTCCTTCGCGGGCGCCGCCACGCCCGCCTCCAGCCGCGAGAGATCGAGCAGATTCGTCACC
>JADMIN010000890.1 GCA_015478575.1 Ktedonobacterales bacterium
CGTAGCTGAACAGCGCCACGAGTCCGAGGAGAATGGCGATGACATCGAACAGATCCATGTCCCGCTGCGAGGTGGCGGCAAAAGAAAGCGGTCAGCGGGCCAGCGGCGGCAGGTCTCCCGCCAGCCCCATGGCGCGGCACATGACATAGTGTTTCAGAGCGCCGCTGTGGTTGAACAGGTTCATGCCCAGATTGCGCGCCAGTTTGAGCGGCGGCATGGTGCTCCCGTAGAGACGTTTGAAGCCGTCCAGCGCCATCATCATGAGCAGGTTGTCGCCCTTGCGCCAGCGTTCATAGCGGCGCAGCGCCTGTATCGCGCCGGGGTCGCGGGCGCGGCGGGTGGCGTCGCGCAACACCTCGGACAGGGCGGCGGCGTCCAACAGGCCCAGGTTGACGCCCTGGCCCGCCAGGGGATGAACGGTATGGGCGGCGTCGCCGATCAAGGCCGTGCGCGCACGGGTGTAGCGTTCGGCGTGCTGGCGACGCAGCGTGAACGAGGCGCGCGGCCCGTCCACCGTCACCGCCCCGAGGGCGTGGTCGAACGCCGCGGTGACGGCGTCATTGAACTCCGACTCGTCCATGGCGCACAGCCGGGCCGCATGATCGGGCGCGGTGGACCAGACGATGGAGCAGCGCCCGTCCCACAGGGGCAGAAACGCCAGCGGTCCCCCGGGCAGGAAGCGTTGCCGCGCAACCTCGCCGTGGGGCAGCTCCGTGCGCACCGCCGCCACCACGGCCTGCTGGGCGTAATCGTGGCGCTGTACCGTCAGTCCCGCCAGACGCCTGACCTGGGAGTCGGCCCCATCGGCGCCCACCACCAGTGGCGCCGTCAAGGTGCCGCCGTCGGCCAGGATCACCCGCGCGCGATCGGGCGTGTAGGCAAGCGATGTGACGACCGCCGGACACAGCAGCGTGACGTTGTCACACCGCCTCATCCGTTCTACCAGCGCCTTCACTATCACGCGGTTTTCGATGATGTAGCCCAGGGCGTCGCGACCGATATCGGCGCTGTCGAAGTGAAGCGCACCGGACCCTCCGGCGTCCCACACGTGCATTTCGCGAAACGGGCTCACGCGCTCCGCGGTCATGGTCTCCCAGGCGCCGACGGCGGTGAAGATACGCCGCGAGGCCTGGGTGACGGCGGAGACGCGCAGGTCCGTGCTGTGCGCCGCCCATTCCGTTTGGGGCGCGCGCGTCTCGATCACGGCCACGCGCAGCGGGGTATCCCCCAGGCTGCAGGCGAGCGCGGTGCCGACCATCCCGGCCC
>JADMIN010000891.1 GCA_015478575.1 Ktedonobacterales bacterium
AGCGTGGAGAGAGGAGGAAACGCAAGCGGGGAGCGGGGAGCGGGACGGGGACTGGACACGAAGGGCACGAGAGCAGCCACAAAAGACACGAAAAGGACGAGGGTTGGACGCGAAATGGGATTGCGCAGGCCGCGAAATTTTAGAAAAAGTTGAATCGCTCACTAGCTGCCCCTCCACAACCCCTCCCCACTGCGGTGGAGAGGGGCTTGAGATTTGTGCATGGCAAGGTTGATCGCGCGGGGAACAGGGCGAGGACGGAGCCTCGCCCCTACGAATATGTCGTCGCGTGTTCGTAGGGGCGGACCTCTGTGTCCGCCCTGGTCATACCGCGATGATGTCCGCCCTGTTCCGGCGGCGGCGCGTACGCATATCCGCCGCCTGCTCTTGCAGCGCGCGGACGAGGGGCGTGCCGCGCTGTTCGGCCTGAATGATGGTGCCGACCAGCACGTTGAGTTCCTCAATGCCGATACGGTCGGCGAGGTTGCGCAGGGCGTCGCGGCGTAGCGCGCCGAGGTGCATCTCCTTGATCACGCGGCCAAATTCCGCTTGCAGCACGGGGGGCGCGTTTTCCGTGACGCGGGCGAAGGCGCGGTCAAAGGGCATCGCCTCAATGCACAGCGTGAGCAGGTCGAGCGCGTCGGGGAGTCCGGCGCGCACGGCATCCTGGCGCTTTTTCACCTTGCCACCCAGCCAGAAAGAGGGGAGCATAAAGGCCATGCCCCCTGCGGCGAGCGCGCCGAGGATGATCTGGGTGAGCGGGGCGCGGCCCACCAGGGCGAGGATGGCGATGACCAGGCCCAGGCCCGCGCTCGCCAGCACGCGCAGCGCCATGAAGGCCGAGGCGTCGAAGCTCTGGCCGAGATCGGCGAGCTGAATCTGGCGGTGCGTGGCCTCCATGAGTCGCGCGGGGGCGAAGCGCCCGACGACGCCGCCCATCTGGCCGAGCATGGGACGCGCGAGGCGTTCCATCAGCGGCTGGCGCAGGTCGTCCTCGACGGCGGTGCGCCGCTGTTGCAGCACCTGTTCCAGGCGCTGCTGCACAGATTCCGGTCGCCGCCGCTGGACGATCCCCGCCATCAGCAGCAGCACGCTCACAAACGCGCCGACGGCTGCCAACATCGAAAACAATGCCATAGGTTTGGTTCCTTCCTGGGGGAATGAGGCGGGCGACCCCACCCCTCACCCCTCCCCACTGTGGTGGAGAGGGGAACTCATCTTCGAGCCCTGTTCACTGCACGTGAGCCAACCGACCTCGTCCGTAGCC
>JADMIN010000892.1 GCA_015478575.1 Ktedonobacterales bacterium
GCAACTGATCGCAGCGCCGCGCCGCTTCAGCCGACCGGCCCGCCGTCAATTCGATGATCGCCTGGCGGAGGGCTTCGCGCAGGGGCATCGTGGGCACGCCGGGCACCTCCGTGTTTCCAAAAGCCACTTGCTGTTCGCCAGGCGCATGACAACACGCCCAGGCACTATCTCAGCTATTATCGTGCGCTGGGCGCGTTTCGTCAAGAATCAGGCAATATGGGTCGCTACTCTTCCAGATAATCCTTGAGGCGGCGGGCGCGGCTGGGCTGGCGCAGCTTGCGGAGCGCCTTGGCCTCGATCTGGCGGATGCGCTCGCGCGTCACCTTGAATTCGCGGCCCACCTCTTCGAGGGTACGGCTGCGGCCATCGTCCAGACCGAAGCGCAGTTGCAACACTTTGCGCTCGCGCTCGGAAAGGGCGGTCAGCACATCCTCCACTTGCTCTTTGAGCAGTTGGTGGTTGGCGGCGTCGGCGGGAGCCAGCGCGGAGTGATCCTCGATGAAATCGCCCAGATGGCTATCTTCTTCTTCGCCGACAGGGGTTTCCAGGCTGACTGGCTCCTGGCTGACCTTGATGATCTCGCGCACCTTGTCGGGGGTGATCTGCATCTCCGCCGCGATCTCCTCATAGGTCGGCTCGCGGCCCATCTCTTGCAGCAGGCGGCGGCTGATGCGGATCAGGCGATTGATGGTTTCGACCATGTGGACGGGGATGCGGATCGTGCGCGCCTGGTCGGCGATGGCGCGGGTGATGGCCTGGCGAATCCACCACGTCGCATAGGTGCTGAACTTATAGCCCTTGGTGTAGTCAAACTTCTCGACGGCGCGCAACAGGCCGATGTTGCCTTCCTGAATGAGATCGAGCAGGCTCATGCCGCGCCCGATATATTTCTTGGCGACGCTCACGACCAGGCGCAGGTTGGCTTCGGCCAGTCGGCGCTGCGCCTCTTCACCCTGGTAGATAAACGCGCGGTTGCGCTGGTTGAGGGGCTTCTGGGCTTCGAGCCGCCCGCGCTCCATGCGGCGGGCCAGCGTCACTTCCTCTTCGGCGGAAAGCAGCGGCACGCGCCCGATCTCGCGCAGATACATGCGCACCGGATCATCCAGGCTGCTTTCGAGGTCGGCGACGATCACGCCGAAGCCTTCATGGGGCGCTTCCCATTTCTGGCTGATTGGCGCAGCCTCGCCTCTGGCGTCCCAGCCCAATGCGTGCCCCTTTTCGTTCTCGATGGGCAGAATGTCGGCAACGTCCTCATGGAAGAGG
>JADMIN010000161.1 GCA_015478575.1 Ktedonobacterales bacterium
GATCTGAGCCTGGCGATGGCGGCCCGGCGGGAGGTCTTGCGCCAGCGACTTTGTGATGCGGCTGGTCTTGAGCGTGGGCCGGAGCCGGGCAGCGACGCGGCGCTTCTGCTCGATGCCCTCTGCGGCACAGCGCCCGCGGCCTATCTGCCGAAGTTTGAGGCTTCGGCGCGCGCGCTCGCCGAGCAGGGCGGGCGGCTGGAGGTGCGCCTTGCCGGCATCCAGCGCTGGAGCGCGGCGCTGGCGCGGGCGCTCGGCGCGGTCTTCGCCGCTGACCCGGTGATGCGGGCGGAGGCGCAGGAGCACCTGGGGCAGATTGTGGCGGAGGTCGCCGTCACGCTGGCGCGCGGCACGCGGGACATTGCCGCGCTCCAGTCCGCGGCGGAGGCTGAGCGCGCGCGCCGTGGCATGACGCGCCTGCGCGCGCTGCAGCGCATCAACGCCGCCGCGAACTCGACCCTGGACCTCGATCAAACACTGACCACCACGGCCCTCGCCGTCGCCCAGGAGATGGGCGCCGATCTCTGCGCCATCTGCCTTTTCGACGAGGTCACCCGTGAGTTGCAGTTGCGCGCGACCAACGGACCGCTGCCTCACAATGGACAGCACTACACGCTGGCGCTTGGCGAGGGGCACACGGGCTGGGTCGCGGAGCATGGGCACCCGCTGCTCATCGCCGATGCCCTGGCTGATGCGCGCTTCAGCCGTGAGGCGACGGCCTATCCCACACCCTACCGTGGCGTGCTGGCCGTGCCGATTATCTTCTTTACCGTCGAGAAGCTAGAAGGTGTCATCAGCGTGCAGACCGCTGAGCCGCATACCTTCTCCGAGGAAGAGGTGAACTTCCTCGAGATCGTGGCGGGCCAACTGGCGATGAGTATCGAGAACGGTCGCCTGTATGAACAGACCGATGAGGAGTTGCGGCGCAAGGTCCACGAGTTGAGCACGTTGCACCGCGTCTCGGCGATGGTGGCCTCCACGCTGGTCTTTGAGAACGTGCTGAGGATGATCGTGGCGCAGGCGGTTCAGTTGAGTGGCGCTGATCGGTCGGTCCTCTTCGAGTTGGATCCTGTCAGCCGCCAACTCTCGGCCGTCGCCAGTCATGGCTTTGACCACTCTGAGATTACGAGCGCCTTGCTCGATGTTGGGCAGTGTTGCGCTGGCCAGGTGATCCAGACGGGCGAGCCACGCATGCAGGTGGATTGCATGCGCTGTGACACCGGGTGCTTTCTCTATGGCCATGCGGAGGCGGTCGGCGACCAGCACTCCGTGCTCTGTGTGCCGCTCGCGACGCGGCATGGCCCCCTTGGGGCGCTGTGCGTCTTCAGCAGCCAACGTCACCTGCTCAACACGCATCAATTGCAGTTGGTGATGACCTTCGCCAATGTCGCGGCCATCGCGATGGAGAATGCCCGGCTCTTTGAGCAGACGCGCGAGGGGTTGCGCACCAAGGATGCCCTCCTGCGCGAGATGCACCATCGGGTCAAGAACAATCTGCAGCAGGTGGCCTCCATCCTCAATATGCAGCGGCGGCGAGCGAAATCACCGGAAGTCGAGCAGATCTTGGTGGAGAGTGTGGACCGCATCCAAGGGATCGCCGCCACTCACGATCTGCTCTCGGCGGCGAAGCTGGGCGTCGCGCGTATTGATGAGATCGCACGCAAGATTGTGGGAATTGTGCGGGGCAATCTCGTCCCGCCGCAGTTGCGCGTGCGCTTCCAGATCGGGCTTATCCCGTATTACCTGCCGAGTGACCAGGCGACCACATTGGCCATCGTCCTCACCGAGTTGATCTCCAATGCCATCGAGCACGGTCTGGAGGGACGCGCGCACGGTGTCATTCAAGTGAGTGGCGCGCGGGTGGGGGAGCAGATTCACGTGCGTGTCGCCGACGATGGGGGCGGCCTGCCGCCGGACTTCTCCGTGCAGGCGGCGGATGGGCTGGGGCTCCAGCTCGTGCGTGGGCTAGTCCAGTCGGATCTGCATGGGACGGTCGCCATCTTCCAGGCGCCCGCTCCCCCCGATCTTGGCGAGCGTGCGGAGCGTTCCGCGAACCCTCGCCTGCCCAGCAGTGACGCGAGCGAGCCGACATCGGCGGACATGGCCACGGTGGAGCGTGATCAGCGGATGTGGACGATCGCTGAGATTCACCTTCCCGCGACGCTGGCCAGCGCGGCAGGCGTGATCGAAGAGGGAGGAGCGCCCGGCATAGATGGCGTGGCGTAACGCTTGGTGTAGCGCTTTGGCTCAACGCCGCTCCTGCGCTTCCACGGCGGGCGCCGCCAGTGGGGCGAGGCGCTTCTGCCCACGCTGCGCCCCTGGGCGCCCACCCAGCCACCCCATGAGCGCGGCGATACCCAGCACGATCAGGGCCGCGATCGCCTGGGCCAGGAATCCGCCGCTGGTGGCGGCGGGCGCGCCTTCGCCGCCGGGCAGATAGATGGCGCTGAGGAGCGCGTAGACGATAAACGCTCCCATGCCCGCGAGAGTACCGGCGCTGGGTCGCCGTGTCTCGCGCCCGGCGAAGAAGCCAGCGGTTGAAAACGCGAACAGGAGCGCGAAGATGCCCAGGCAGCCCAGAGCGAGCTTATTGGGGTTGGATGTCAGCCCCGCGGCGGTTGGGCCGAAGAGGAGATTGCCCAGGAGAGCAAGCAGGATGCCAACGGTGAGGTAGGTACCCGCGCCGACGAGCGCGCCCCACTTCGCGGCGGACTCAAGATGCGACATGGGAGGGAGTTCCTCTAGGGAGCGCCAAGGAGGCTCGATCGCGTCGGCCTTCATCCCTGGCAAGATCATTTCCTCAGAGTATAGCGCACGATGTGGGCGACCCGGGCTGCCCAAGCCCGTTTCTCTTTCCATTGGCGCTCCTTTCGCGGTACTATGCAAGATGAGGGCGTAGCAATGGAGCGCGCTCCAGACAAAGTGGTTGCGGTGCGAGGGTCTATGAAATATTACTCGAACATTCTGGAGACGATCGGTCACACGCCGCTGGTGCGGTTGGGCAAGCTCGCGCGCGACGTGCCGCCGCTGATGCTCGCTAAGGTGGAGTCCTTCAACCCTGGGGGCAGCGTGAAGGACCGCATCGGCATCTCGATGATCGAGGCCGCGGAGCGGGCGGGGCTGCTCAAGCCTGGCGCCACGATCGTCGAGCCGACGAGCGGCAACACGGGGACGGGTCTGGCGCTCACCGCGGCGATCAAAGGCTATCACCTGATCTGCGTGATGACCGACAAAGTCGCCGAGGAGAAACGCAGCCTCCTGCGCGCGCTCGGCGCGGAGGTCGTGATCTGCCCCAGCAGTATGCCGCACGGTGCCCCCGAGCACTACCAGAGCGTCGCCGCGCGCCTCGCGCGCGAGATTCCTGATGCCTTCAGCCCCAACCAGTACGCCAACCCCGCCAATCCGCTCTCGCACTACCAAGGCACTGGCCCAGAGATCTGGGACGATACCGATGGCAAGATTACGGCATTCGTGGCGGGCGTCGGCACCGCCGGAACGATCATCGGCACCGCCCGCTATCTCAAGGAGCGCAACCCGGCCATTCAGGTCATCGGCGCCGACCCCGCTGGTTCGATTTACTCTGGCGACGAGCCACGCCCTTACAAGGTCGAGGGTATTGGCACGGATGCCCTGCCAGCCAATTGGGATCCTTCGGTCGTGGATGAGGTCATCCGGGTCAGCGATTACGTCTCGTTCGATCTGACGCGCCGACTGGCGCGCGAAGAGGGGCTGCTCGGTGGTGGCTCGTGTGGGACGGCGCTTGGGGCGGCGCTTGAATACGCGAAACGCCTGGGGCCGAGTGATGTCGTGGTGGTGCTGCTGCCGGATACCGGGCGCGGCTACCTTTCGAAGATCTACAACGAGACGTGGATGCGTGAAAACGGGTTCGCCGAGCCGCCTTCGCAGCCAACGCTCGCGGACGTGCTCGCCTTCCGGCGGCAGTTCGCGCCTGAGTTGCCGCCGGTCATCGGCGTGGCCCCCGACGATTCGGTCGCCGCGGTGATCGAGCAATTTCACCACTATGGCATCTCGCAACTCCCCGTCATCGCTGATGGGCGCGTGGTTGGATCGCTGACGGAGAATCAGTTGCTGCGGCGGCTGGCCGCCGGAGAGCCGCTGGACGGCCAGCGCGTGCGGGAATGGCAGGGGCCGCCGCTGCCCACGCTGGCCGAGACAGCCACCGCGCGCGAGGCGTATACCCTCTTTGCTGGTGGCCAGACGGCGGTGGCGGTGATGGGAGCCGATGGCCTGCGCGGCGTGATCTCGAAGAGCGATCTGATGGAATTCTGGGCCCAGAAATCACACGCGCCCGCTGCCACGGGCGAGCATGCGCCCCACACGCACTGAGCACTCCTGGAGCACGGAGTGGGGCACGGAGTGGGGCACGGAGTGGGGCACGGAGTGGGGCACGGAGTGGGGCACGGGGAGGTATGTGCGCTTATGGCGCACCATGATGCGCGCGCGGCGCACCTGCCGCGGGTCGGGCAACGGCTGCCCGCGTTCGCGCTGCCCAGCACCAGCGGTGCGGTGGTGCGCGTGCGGGCCTACACGCAACGCCAGCCCGTGCTGCTCGCGTTCACGCATGGGAGGGGGCGGGGAGACGTGGGCTGCCTGGCTTGCGCTGAGTGGCTGCGGCGTCTTGCGGGCGCGCGCGCCGCGGTGGAGGAGGTAGGAGCCGCGCTGCTGATCGTCGTCCCGGAGCCAGTGGGGTGGGCACGGCGGCTCCAGGATGCGCTCGATCTGGCGTTCCCACCGCTCGCGGATGCTGATGGCACCGTCGCCGCGATCTATGTGCCGTCTCCTTCCGCGGTCGCGGTGTATGCCGCCGACCGCTATGGCTATTGCCTGGCGCGCTGGGTGGCGACCGAGGCGGCGGAGCTTCCCTCGCCAGATGCCGCGCTCGTGCCGGTCCGCGACGCTGAGCAAGGGGACTGCGGGTGCGGCCTGCCCGCCTGGCCAGATGAGGAGCGCGCCGAATGAGCGCGCCCACTGGGCCTCGGCGCTCGCGCGCTGGCTGAAGGATGTCGCCCCAGCCGTGAACTCCTCCATAAACTCCTCACCGATGCGGCCCACTTCACTCCCACGCCCCCTCCCCGCCGTGCATACCCACCAGTTGCTTTTAGCTGCGGGCGAAGATGAGCGCCAGATGACGATCTCCAGATAACGCACGTCATTCATGAGAGATTTGCCTTAGCCCAAACGTAGTACAAGGCAAGTCTAGCTGTTGCGCTTGCCAGTCGGTCTGGTGATGCGCCGCGTGGACATGCGGCTAGACAGATCGTGTTTTGGCGGCTTTGGTGTGTTGTGGTGGTCAGTAGGGACCCAGTATTCATCTGTGTAGGAGGATTGCCAGAATGGCGAAACGCTTCAGGTTCTGGTCCATCGTAGTCGGGGCGCTCTTTTTTGTTCCCGTGCTGTTGGCGGCCTGCGGTCCGTCAACGACCGGCGGGAGCAATAATGGCCCCAAGCAGGGCGGCACTATCACCGACGGCCTCTATGAAGAGCCGGATAGTCTGCTCCCGTTCCTCACCAATGAGACGTATGCGGTGATGGTTGATCAGGCCCTTTGGGCGCCGCTCTGGTATGGTGACCCATCCGGCCAGCTCCACGCGGGCATTGCCAAAGAAGTGCCATCCGCGAGCAACGGCGATGTCTCCGCTGATCTGAAGACCTGGACGATCAAGGTCCAATCTGGCCTGAAGTGGTCGGATGGCTCGCCGCTCACGGCGGATGATGTGGCGTTCAGCCTCAAGACGTACACTGACCCCGCCTTTGGCAACACCTTCGGTCTGCCGACCACCGACCCGAAGGATCCGATCGGCGTGGCGAGCGTCACCGAGCCAGATAGCTCGACGGTCGTGCTGACGCTGCGCAACCCCGATGTCGCCATACTCTCGCTGCTCGCTGATGGCGCCTCCAGCGTCATTCCGAAGTCGGTCTTCGGCAGCCTCGGTGCCGCCAACGTCGCGAAGTCGCCCCAGGCCTTCAAGCCGACGGTGACCAGCGGCCCCTTCATGATGAGTGAGCGGGTCCAGGGCGACCACATCACCCTCGTTCGCAACCCGAATTACTATCAGGCGGGCAAGCCTTATCTGGATAAGCTGATCTTCAAGATCATCGCCAACCAGGATACGATCCTCACCGCGTTGCAGAGTGGCACGATTGATACGTCCTGGTTCCTGGACGTGACCAAGTTCAACGCCTACAAGGCCATCTCGGGCTATACCACCACCACGGACGCCAACCCCGCTGGCTATGAGGTGCTGGTCTTCAACGAATGCACCAAGGTGGGCGTGGCAGGGTGCGTGCGTACGTCGCTCCTGCAAGATA
>JADMIN010000893.1 GCA_015478575.1 Ktedonobacterales bacterium
CCGGCACGCTGTTCAATCGCGGCCGCGTGCGCCGCCAGCAGGGCCGTCCCGAACGCCAGCCAGAGCACCGGCCACCAGTTGCCGACCGAATACCGGAGGAAGGCCCAGGTGCTCGGCGCTGGATTCAGCGCGCGTGGCAGCGCCGTGGCCAGCACGAGGGTGAGCGGACCCAGCACGATGAGCCAGCGCGTGAAGGTGCGACGATGGCGCAGTACCTCGGAACGGACGACCGCGAGGAGGTGTACCCGCGCCGGCGTGGTGGTCGCGGGCGTGGCAGGTGGGGTCATCATGCCGGCACCTCCGCATGGACCACGCTCTGGTCTGGCTGGTCAACGAGGCGTAGAAAGATGGCTTCCAGATCATCCTGCTGGTAGCTCACGTGCGTGATGCCGATGCCCTCCCGCGCCAGCTCAGCCACCAGCGTGGCGACCGCCGATTCGGGCGCTGGCACCAGGATGCGCTGCCCCTCCAGGCGCACGCCGGGATACTCCCGCGCGAGCAGCGACCATACCCGATGGGCGTCCGCCGGCGCGTCGAGCGCGAGCCGTCCCTTTCCGCGCGCGAGCAGGTCCGCCAGGGACCCCTGGTAGCGCAGGCGCCCGGCGCTCAAGACGCCGACATGGGTGACCACCTGGGCGACTTCACCGAGGGTGTGGCTGGAGACGATCACGGTGATGCCCTGGGCGCTGAGCGCGTGAATGAGCGCACGCATGTCACGGATGCCGATGGGGTCGAGTCCGTTGGTAGGCTCATCCAGGATGAGCACGCGCGGGTGGCTCAAGAGGGCGCAGGCGATGCCCAGCCGTTGCTTCATGCCCAGGGAATACGCGCTCACCCGCTTGCCCGCCGTGACCTGGTGGAGGTCCACCTGCGCGAGCACCTCCGCGATCCGCGCCGGCGCAATGCCGAGCAGGCGGGTATGTACCGCCAGGTTCTCCGCGCCGGTCACGTGCCCGTACAGCGCCGGCGTCTCGATCAGCGCACCGACGTGCCAGAGGAACTCGCGGCGCCATGGCGCGCCGAAAAGGCGCACCTCACCGGCGGTTGGGCGCAGCAACCCGACCAGCAACTTGAGCAGCGTCGTCTTGCCCGCCCCGTTGGGGCCTAATAGCCCGTAGATGGCTCCCTCTTCGATCTGAAGCATCACGTCGCGGATGGCGTCGTGCCTCCCGTACCGCTTGGTCAGCGCGATTGTCTCAACGACCGTGTCTCTTTCCCGCATGCTGTCTGTCTCTGCTTTCTTCGACCCGTCGTGCTCTCG
>JADMIN010000894.1 GCA_015478575.1 Ktedonobacterales bacterium
GTTGGTATCCCGATCCTCGCGCGAGAATCCCAGCCCTTTGGAGAGGTGGGTCCGGACGACATCGCCGTCGAGCACCTCGACCTCGCGCCCCGCGGCGCATAGCTCGCGCTCCAGGCGCGTCGCGATCGTAGACTTGCCGGCGCCGGAGAGGCCTGTGAGCCAGACCGTGAACCCCGGACGAGCATGCTCACCTGTGACTGCAACCACGCATCACCATCCCTTGACTGAACGCGACTCCACGCGACTCCACGCGACTCTACGCCACACGCCGGCGCACCGCCACCATCATAACAGTCTGGCCGCGGCGAGGACCAGCACGCCCGCCACCGTCGGCCGCATCCAGGCGTCGGGCAGGTATCTACAGAGCTTGCTACCGAGAAAGACGCCCGGCAGGGACCCGGCAAGGAGATTGAGCGCCATGCCGATATTGACGTCACCCATGCTCAGGTGACCCGCGGCGGCTACCGGCACCAGCAGCGACGCGAACGCCACATCGGACCCCACGCGCTGGCGCAGACCCAGTTTGGGCGCCAGGAGTCCCAGGGCCGGCAACGTCAGCGAGCCGCTGCCGATGGATGAGAGGCTTACCACGATACCGACGATGGCGCCCAGCGCGACGAGACGCCAGCGTGGCGTCGCCAGCGCGCCTTGCGGGGGCGGCCCGCCACCACGGCGCTCCCGTATGCGGGTCACGATGGGCGAGAACACCATGACTGCCGCGGCGACGAGCAGCACGATACCTACCCCCCGCTGGACGACGGTGTTGAGCGTCTCGGCGCTGACCAGCGCCCGCACGGCGCCAAGGCTCAGAATGCCGGCCAGGGCGCCTGGCACACCGCCCAGCGCCAGGTACCACACGATGGACGCATCCACCGTACCCTGGCGACGATGGATCACCGCCCCCAGCAGCTTGGTAGGCACGCTGTAGAGCAGGTCGGTGCCCACCGCGATCAGCGGCTTCACCCCCAGCACCAGGATCAGCAGCGGAGTTGTGAAGGCGCTGCCGCCGATACCCGTCAGCCCGACGAGCACCCCCACGAGCAGCCCCACGAGGGTCAACCGTGCGTCCATAGGCCGTTTGACTCCCTGTCGAACATCGGTGATGGGCCGCCAAGTGGCCCCGCTGCCGTCACCGCCGGTGGATGCTCATCACCGTGCGGGGCGGACTGGCTGGTCGCGCCGCGAGACTGACGCTCACCGGGCACACGCCGGGCGTAGAGCAGCACCGCGGTGATCGCCGCCAGCGGATAGAGGTAGCTC
>JADMIN010000162.1 GCA_015478575.1 Ktedonobacterales bacterium
GGCCCACCCCGCTCGCACATTCGCTCATCTTGCCGTGTTCGCGCCTCCGCGTTTCGCGCCTCAGTGTTTTCTGGTGGGCCCAGCAGGGTTCGAACCTGCGACCGAGCGGTTATGAGCCGCCTGCTCTGCCGCTGAGCTATGGGCCCAAATGGGACACACGCGATAGTGTATCACATCTCCGCCGCCTGCCGAGGCGCCATCTCCCTACTACTCGCGGCGCGGAGGGAGCGGAAGCCCTCACGCATCACCGCTATCTTGATATGTCCCGCTGGCATGGCGTATACTGGAAGCGGTCGCCTCGATCGTCCATACACCGAGGGGCCAAGAGGACCCACCATGATCTTCAATGTTGCCCAGCTCCTCAAGGCCCCCGTCGGCACCGTTCAAGCCGTCGAGCTGGATAACGAGGATGCCCTGGACCTCCTGGATGAGGAGATTCAGCTCACCGGCCCCATCACAGGCGAGATGCGGCTGCATCGCACCAACCAAGGCATCTTCGTCAGCGGCACCGTTCATGCGCCCCTGTGGTTGCAGTGTTCCCGCTGCCTCAAGGAATTTTCCACGGAGTTGGCGTTCCCACTGCGCGAGGAGTTCTATCCCACCATTGATGTGGAGACTGGCTTGCCATTGCCCGCGCCGGAGAGCGAGCTTGCCTTCCCCATCACGCCCCATCATGAGCTTGATCTGCGTGAGGCTATTCGCCAGAATCTCGTGCTGGCGCTGCCCATCCGCGCGCTGTGCCATGAGGAGTGCGCGGGCCTCTGCCCCCAGTGTGGCAAGGATTTGAACACAGGCTCCTGCGCGTGCCAGCCCGACGTGGAGGACGAGCGCTTCTCCGTGCTGCGCGGCCTCCTGAACGGCAGCGAGGCCGCGGAGACGTCATAGCGCGTGGCCTACGGCTATCATCCAGACGGCGGGGGCACCACGCTGGCTCCGCTGCCCCACACAGCCGCCACGCACGATGGCAGGCTAGCCTATGAAGCGCCAAGCTATGAAGCGCCAAGCTATGAAGCGCCAAACTGTGCCTGGATCTCTTCCCGTGTGGGGATGCCCGCCGTACCTTCGCGCTCGATGGAAAGCCCTGCTACCTGGTTGGCATACGCGACCGCCGCCGCGGGGTCGCCCGTCGCGCGCAGGTGGCAGAGGAAAGCCGCGGCAAAGACATCGCCCGCCCCCGTCGGATCCACCTCACGCACAGGCGACGCGGGGAAGTGCCGCGGCGGCTCGCCATCGCGCAACAACTGTGCGCCATCCGCCCCCGCCGTGACCACCACCAGCGGCACCAGCCGTGCCCATGCGGCGATGCGCGCGTCAGCCTCAGCGGCGCTTGTGGGCAGCAGATCATCACCCCCCGAAGCGTCTGGCACCGCCAGCACATCCTCGCGGCTGAGGATCAGCGCGCCCAGGTGGGGCAGTGCCCGCGCCGCGTGCCCCAGCGGGCAGGGCACGACGAAGCCATCCGCCGCCCATCGGCGCAGCCACCCCTGCGGCGTCGCGGCCACGAGCGACGCGGGGAAGCCCGCCGCCATCGCTGGCGCCACCTCCTGTGCCAGCGGCGCCAGCAGCACGAGCGGTGCCGCGCGCCACGCCAGCGGCACGGCATCCAGGGTCAGCGGTGCCGCGCGCCCACGCAGGTATTGCAGGCGGCGGCGGTCGGTATAGCGATTCTCGAAGGTGGTGGCTTCCTGGGCGGGGATGGCCGCGATGGCCACACCGGGGAGCGTCTCCGTCAGCGCGGCGAGCAGGTCCTCTGGGCCGCTGGTGACGATGCCCGCCAGCCAGCCAAGCCGCTGGGCCGTGAGCGCGGCGAAGGTAACGGTGCCGCCAAGGCGCCAGCCACCATCGGGCATCAGGTCACGGGTCGCGTGGCCGATCACGACAAATGTCGGGGGCAGGGAAGCGCCGTTCGTGGCGGGCGTCATGCGCGACGTCCTCTCTGCTCGCGTGGGGGGGGGTGCATACGTAAGATCCAGGCGTAAGATCCAGGCGTAAGGAGGGATGCGCGTTAGGGTGCGGGGGCGCCATGCTTGGGAGAGACGACGACGCGGCGCTGATCGCCCTCACCTGTGCTCTCTGTCGAGATGTCCTCATACTCAGAAAGCGCCATGTGGATGATGCGGCGCTCGTTCGGCGGCATCGCTTCGAGCATCATCGGTCGGCCAGAGCCACGCACCTGCTGCGCGATGCGCTCGGCCATCGAGCGGAGATTCTCTTCGCGGCGGGCGCGGTAGCCTTCCACATCCACAATGATCCGCTCATGCTCACCGGTCTGTTTGTACGTGATGAGGTTCACCAACAACTGGAGCGCGGCCAGCGTCTCGCCACGCCGCCCAATGAGCGCGGCCAGCGAGGAATCGCCCAGCGAAGCATCACCTAGCGGCACGATATCGAGCAGCAGCGGCTCGTCTTCGGGCGTATCCGCCGCGACGACCTCGGCATTCACGCCCATATGGGCGAGGATGGTCTGGAGCGCCAGCACCGCGAACTCTTCAATGCTCGCATCCTCTGACAGGACATCACGCAACGCCGCGATCATCACCTCAGGTGGCGCCGCGGACGCACGGGGGTCTGCCGCCTGACCATCGTAGGGGTAGGCATCGCCATCTCCGGCATACTCCCCCTCGTCGGCATAGGGATCAGCATCTGCGAGGGGTTCTTCGCCATTCATCAACACATCAGCCATCTCTGGCGTGACGACCCCCGCGCCCCACTTCCCCGCCCGCTGACGTTTCAGGTAGACGCGCACCCGCGCCTCCCGCGCTCCCATACCACGCGTACCCCGGCTCGGCTCTTGCAGGACGGTGATATCCACCTCATCCCTGTTGCGTCCGAGCCGGGCGAGCGCCTGCAGAATGGCATCCTCGATGGATTTGCCCGAGGCCTCGACACTATCCACGCTTACCTCCCTCCCTTCGGGCGCGATCCGCGCGAGCGCGCTGAGGGTGGGTTTTTGCTGCTTGGTTTCCGCGTGGCGTTGCCGTTCGCGTAGCCATTGCCCGTGCCGTTCGCATAGCCATTGCGCTGCTGAGGTGCCGAGGCATCACGCGCGGCGGCATCACGCGCGATGGCGCGCTCAGGGGTCTCGGTGGGGTTGGCCGCTTCGCGGATGGCGCGTTCCGTCGCGTCCGCGCCGTTGGTGGGCGGGGTCGGCTTCACCAGCATCGGCCCCGTTTTGGCGGGACGCCCGCGCCGTTCCTGCGCTGGCTTGGCTGGTGTGGTCCCGTTGAGTCCATCGCTCCCGTTGGACTCGGGCGGTGCCGCGTCAACGATCTTCTCGCCAGACGGAGCTTCCCGCGTCTCACGCATCGCCGTCTGCTGTGTCGCCGCTTCACGGAGTTGACCAAGGATCGCGCGCCAGCCACCCCCCGTGGGGGCCGTGGGCACCGCGGCGGCGGACCCCGGCAGTGCCCGCGCCGCGGACCGTGTGGTGTTCAGCGCCAGGGCGGGCGTCTCCTTTGGCGCTGGGACCATATGCTCCATGCCAGGAATGCCGACGAAGAGCGTCCCCCAATTGCGTCCGTTGATGAAGTACTGCTGCGCGGCGGAGAAGGCGGTCGAGATGGTCCAGTAGAGGGCCAGGCCGGAGTAGAAACGCCAGCCAATGAAGACCGTCATGAAGGGCATGATGTATTGCATCATGCTGGTCGCCTGGGTCGTCGCGTCGGTTGGTGTGCCCGCGCGCTGCTTCTTGCGGACGGGCATCGCCATGCGCAACTGGATGAACGTCAGCGCGCCCGCCAAGATCGGCAACACATGCCAGGGGTCGGGCTGGCCCAAGTTCATCCAGAGAAATTGCAGATCCGGCGCGCGCTGCAAGTGCGGCAAGAAGGGGTAGATATCTTTGTTGATACTCTGGATTTTGCCCGGCAGCACCGTGCCAAACGCGCCATAGAGCGCATAGAGCACCGGCATCTGGACCAACAGTGGCAGGCAGCCGGAGAGCGGGCTGACACCATGCTCTTTGTACAGTGCGCGCTGCTCTTCCATCAGCCGCTGTGGCTCGCCGCGATACCGCTGTTGCAGTTCCTTGAGTTTGGGCTGCAAGATCTGCATCTCGCGACTGGACTTCAGTTGCTTGCGTGTCAGCGGAATCAGCGCGCACCGCAACACCAACGTCACGAGGATGACGGCCAAGGCGAAGTTATGGACGCTGCCATTGATCAGCATCAGGAGGTTGTAGACCGGCTCATAGAAAACGTAATGGAAGATTGAGCCGATAGGAGCGAGAAGACTACCCACGCGCGGTGCCCCCCTTTGCGGCGGCCAAGTGAGCGGTCGTCGGGCGCGGCCCTGAGGACAGCGCGACGGGACCATCAGAGAGCGCGCGCCGATGGGCGCGCCGTACAGGTGCGTTCAGCCTAGTTGCGATCATCAGCGTTCTCGAAAAGGTCTGCTCTTTCACGATCAAGGGCCACTGCTCTCTGAGTGCCACGTTCACCGGCCGACGATGCCTGTGGCACGGGATCGTACAGATTCCCATGATAGAATGGGTGACAGCGCCCGATGCGCTTCAGCGCCATCCACCCCCCCTTCAGCAGCCCATATGTCTCGATGGCCTCATAGCCATAGTGCGAGCAGGATGGCGTAAAGCGACAACTCGGCGGTAGGATGACAGACAATGTCATCTGGTACAACCGGATCAATCCCATGCCAAGATACTTCATCGTATTCCTCTAGAGATCTGGGCCGGTGCGATCTGGGCCGGTGCGATCTGGGTTGGCGCGCCAGAGCCTAGCGCGCGTGATGAGCCTCTGCGCTTCGGCCTCCAGCGTATTATACCCCGCCTGAGCCGCACCTGCCCGCGCAGTGATAATTATATCCCATGCCGGCGCCACCTCGCGCAGTTGCCGCCGCAGGGCCTCACGTAGCCAGCGTTTGACGCGCGCGCGCGCCACCGCGCCCCCCACGCGCCGACTGACCGCCAGGCCCACCCGCGTCGGCGGCTCCACACCGGCCTCCACGTGCCGTGCGTAGCTCAACGTCAGCAGCGAGCCGTTGGCCCGTCGGCCCTGGCCACGCACACGCGCGAAATCGCGCGGCGAGCGCAACCGGTGCGCACGCGGCCAGCGCTCATCTCCAGGTATACGCGCGATGCGCTCGTGCTGTTCCACGCCGTGCTATCCTCATCCTGACAGTCCTCATCCCGCCGCATGCCACGCGGTCAGTGCCTGCCACCGCCCCCCGCGGCAACGCAAAAAGCGCCTCGCGTGCCGCGCAGGCGAGGCAGCCTGGACGCGAGCCGACGCGAGACGCGAGGATTCCGGGTGGAATACGGCTAGGCGACGGTGAGACGCCAGCGGCCCTTGAGGCGGCGTGCCTTGAGGACCTTCCGCCCAGAGTTCGAACTCATCCGCTTCATAAAGCCGTGTTCGCGCTTCCTCGGAATGCGCTTCGGCTGCCAGGTTCGCTTCATGGTATGTTCTCTGTTCCTTTTTCAGCGACATGCTTCACGATTATACCTGACCGCGTGTACTCTGTCAAACGCCACACACCATACGAGCGGAACTCGTAGGATGATGCGCGATCGCCTACTCTTCCGCCGCATGATGCCCCAGATGGGCGATGCTCCACACGGCTACCGCGCCCGCTCAGCGGCGGCGGCCAAGATCAGTGCGCGCAACTTCGCCGGGTCGTTCTGGCTCGTGAGGCGCCCAGTCGGGTCCAGCCCGTGCTCGCGCACCATCGCACGCAAGGTCCCCAGCCGGAGTTCCTCCAGCACGGCGTGCAGGCCCGCCGCACCCAGCCGCGCCCGCAGCGCGAAGGGATCTGGCACGCCTGGCCCCAGGCCCGGCGCGGCCCCGGTGATGAGGCGCGGGCGGAACGAGTGGCCTCCGCTGGCCAGCGGCGCGGCCTCAGAGGTCGGCGGTGGCGCCACGGGCGCTGTTGCGCCAGCGGGCGCCGTTTCTTCAGACGAGGGGCGCATCGCCACGGCCACGCGCCGCGCCAAGTGCGGATCGCGCTCTAGCTCGCCCGCCACCGCTCGCAGCAAACGAGCCAACTCCTCAGCGCTCACCTCTGGCGCGGGCGTCGCTGGCCTTCCGTCGCTCTCGCGGGCGCGCTCAGTCACCACCAGCTCCGCGCCCATGTCGGTGTCCGGTGTGGCGCCAGCGTCCGGTGTGGCGGCTGGGCGCGGCTTACGCGGTTTGCGAGGCGCGCCGGTCGTGTGGGCGCGGGTGCGCTGGGACAAGTCGCTTTACCTCCCGGGCAAGCTGGGCATACGCCTGCCCGCCGCTGCTGCTGGGCGCGAAGCTGAGCACGCTCTCGTTGGCGCGATGTGCCTTCTCCAGATCCAAATTC
>JADMIN010000163.1 GCA_015478575.1 Ktedonobacterales bacterium
GGTGGCGCTTCCATCGGTGGCGCTTCCATCGGTGGCGCTTCCATCGGTGGCGCTTACCCGCACGAGCACCAGGGGTGTGTCAGCGGCGACGGCCTCGATGACGACAAGCGGCAGGCGCTGGGCCAGCGCGGCCAGCCGCGCCAGAGCATCCGGCGTGGCGGGCGTGGGTACGAGCGCCACACGGTGCGCGCCATGTGCGCAGGTAAAGAGCACCGGCACGATGGCATCCGCCAGCGCCAGTGGCTCGGTGGCTCGGCGCAGCTTCCAGCCCTCCACGCCGCCCGCCTTGCGCAGTGCCGTGATATCAGCGGCGAGGTCGGGCACACGTCGGCGCGATTCCACCAGCACGGCGGCATCGTAGGCCGCGTCATGCCCCTGGAGCGCACCAAGATAGCCCAAGATCTCCGCATCGAGGCGAAAGCGCCATTGGCCACCCGTTGGCGCGGCCACCATGGCCTCGCCAGCACGCGCGGGCAGGCCACAGGCTAGCAGGTCGGCCACCAGCCGGACTAGGCGCGCCCCGTGTCGTGTCCAGTTCTCCTGCGCGTCTTGGTGGCCCTGGAGCATCAGCTCACGCTGGCCTAGGTCGGCGCGCACATCCGCCAGCGCGCAGAGGGCACGGAGCGCGGCGGCATGCGCTGGCACACGCGCGAGCGTGATTCGCACGACCGAGGCGTTGGCCAGTAGGGCCGCCGCGATCTCGAAGTTGAAGCGGGCGATGACGTCATCGGGGGTGGGTATCGGCCCAGAGCGGACCAGCACGGCGTTGGCTGGAGCATCCAGCGTGAGCAGTGTCTCGATCTCTTCCACGGTGAGGCCGAGCCGATCGCCCGCGTCGCGCAGGAACGGGGCGCGTTCGGCTGCGCCGACAAAGCCAGGCAGGACAGCATTGGCGCGGGCGAAGAGCCAGAGGCGCAGGTCACTGGCATCGCTGATGCCCATGCCAGCCAGCGCGGCGGCACGCGCCGCTGGCAGCACCTCAGCGAAGGTGCGCGCGCGATGGCGATAGCTGGCGGTGAGGCAGGCAACGACGCAGTGGGCGAGCTTGTGATCGCCGAAGAGTTGGACGATGACCTCCGCATCGAGTTCAGCGCGTGGATGCCCTAGCATACGCTCCAGATAGCGTATGGCCATCTCGATGCGCGGGGCGAGCGCGCGGTCGCGCAGGAAGCGTGGATAGACGATGCGCAGGTCACTCTCGCCAGCGCGGCGGGTCGTCTTGCGTAGGTCAGCGAGCTTTAGCATGTGGCCTCTCCCTTGCGCTTGGGGCGGCGGCGGCGTGAGGTATTGCGCTCGGTGGTGCGCCGCGAGATCAATTCGTAGAGTTGTGCCTCGGTCGCCTTGGGACGCAGCACACGGCCCAGCCGCTGTACGTACTCGCGCAGTGAGGCGCTGCCGCTGGCGATGATGGCGACGTTGGCGTCGGGGACATCCACGCCTTCATTCAAGACGCGACCCGTCACGAGCTTGGTGAGCGCGCCGGAGCGGAAGCCCTGGAGGATGGCGCGGCGCTCGGCGGGCGGTGTGCGATAGGTGATGGCGGGAATGAGCAGCGCGCGACTGATGCGGTCCACCATGTCCACATATTCCGAGAAGATGAGGACTTTATCGTGCGCGTGGCGCCGCAGGAGATCCTCGATAGTGCCGATCTTGGCGGTGGCGTTCATGGAGACAAGGCGTGCCTCGTGGTGGGCGCGCAGGGCGCGGCGGGCCTCGGGGTCGAAGCCGCCTCGGCGGATCAGCGCGGCGAACATGCCAGGGCCAGGGCCAAGCTGGGAGCGGTGCGTGGCGAGATACCAGCGCCACTCGGCCATCAGGGTCTCGTAGCGCACCTCTTCCTCCGGCGCCAGGTTGACGAAGACGCGGCGCTCGCGGTAGGCGGCGATGTGGCGCTGTGCGGAAAGCTCCTCGACGTCGCGCTCGAAGACGATGGGGCCGATGAGGGTGTCAAGCTCGGCGTGGCGCCCGTCGGTGCGCTCCAGCGTGGCACTCAGGCCCAGCCGCCAGGGCGCGGGGCACTTTTTGGCGATGGAGCGGTAGCTCTGGGCGGGCAAATGATGTGCCTCATCAAAGATCAAGAGGCCGTAGCCTTCGAGCGCGCGGCGAGGCATGGCGGCGGAATCGTAGGTCATGACGGTGAGGGGGCCGGGGGCGCGCTCGCCACCGCCAACCGCGCCGACCGCGTCGGCGGGGAGATCCAGGCGCTCGGTCAGGCCAGCGCGCCATTGCCGCAGCAGCTCGATGGTGGGGACGATGACCAGCGCGCGCACACCCAGCCGCGCGATGGCGTCAAAGGCGACGATGGTCTTGCCGGCGCCGGTCGGCAGCACGACGATGCCGCGCCCGTGCGCACGCAGCCAGGCCTCCACCGCCTCGCGTTGGTAGGGACGTGGCTCTAGGTCCAACCGGGGCGCGAAGGGGAGCGCGTAGGGGGCGCGCGCGGCTGCGGGAGGAAGAGTGACATCCAGTATTGCCGATTCTGCCGGAATCGCGCTTTCCGTGGCGGCGCTTTCCGTGGTGTCGTCCTCGTCACTGGCATCGTCATCGAGCACGGCGAAGAGGTCGTCCTGGGCCTCGTCTAGTTCACCGCGCTCGTCGGCGATAGGCTGCTCACGGTCGTCGCTGGCTGGGGGCATTAGGAGTCTCCTCGGTTAGACAAGAGCACGAGACGGCAAGGTGGTGGTGACACACATGGACGTGGCGGGCAGGGGCGCCCCGGCGGGCCTGTCCCCGCCAGGCAGGCCCACTTCGCTACGCGGCGGACTGGATAGCGGATGATGGAGGCGTATCCGCGCTCACGGGAGGCCGCGGAGCATCGAGCAGGGCGCGAGCGCCCTCGGCGAGCAGTTGCTCGCGCCGCGGGCCGAAGCCGTAGTATTGCCGCAGACGATTGGTGATGGCGGCCTCGTAGAGTTGGGCGACCGAGTGGATGTCCAACTGACCCGCCAGGCGCAGGGCGGTACGTGGACCAATGCGCGGCACGGCCATCAGGGCGCGCACATCCTCTGGCAGTGATTCCTCGCACAAGTCATCATAGAAGGTCATGCGGCCCGTGCTCACCAGCTCAGTGATCTTGCGGCGCAGCCGCTCACCCAGGCCCGGCACCGGCAGCCGCGCGCCGTGCGCCACTAGCTCCACTACTGGCTCGGCGAGCGCCAGCACGCCACGGGCGGCGTTGCGATAGGCGGCGATGCGGTAGGGGTTGGCCTGCTGCATCTCCAAGAGGGTGGCGATATTAAAGAGCACCGCGGCGACGTGGGGATTGGTGACGCGAGCGGGCGAGCGGTCAACCGCGCGTTCTCCCGATTCGGGGACAAGCTCGACGATCTGGGTAAACTGGAACATGGGCACCTATGCTTCCGCCGCGAAGAGGGCGGCGACCTGTCTTATAGAACTTGCGTTCTAAGTATAGCACAAGATATGTTGTCAGGCAAGCATACGGGCGCCACGTATTGGATGCCCATGCTGTCAGGACTTGTGCGTACTTCTCTCTTCTTTTTTCGCGGGACGGGAGCGGAAATCCAGAGCGAGAAGATGGTGCGCACTGGAGTGGGGAGCGAGGTACGTCGCGGCTGGGAACGCGAGGGGTGCGCGCAGCCAGAAGGGTGGCATAGGGTGACGCGAGACGCTCCGCCTGGGAGTATGGTCGTTGAGATGGGGGCGCGCTAGGGAATACGCTATGATATACTATGCGCGTTCTGGCGCGGCGGTATGGTACTGGACCAGGGAGCGCACACAACCGCTCTCTGCGCCTACTTCAGGTACAAAGGGGGGATCTCAATGTACATCAAACTCGATCGGCTGGCCCCGACGGGCTTCGAGGTGCTGAAGAAATATGATGGGCCGGACATTCCGGATACTGAGTGGTCGGGCCTTGAATACATGGATTGGCGGAGCGGCGGGGATACCAACTTCGCGCCGATCGCGTCGGCCCTGGGAGAGATGGAGTGCGCCGGATTCTGGGACCATGGCAAGCCAGATAAAGATGGGATCTGGACCAAGAATGCTGAGGTCTGCCCGACGCTGGTGAAGTGGGTCGAGAACGTGGGCGCGCGCTATGGGCGTGTGCGCATCATCAAGCTCAACCCCAGCACGAGCGAGGAAGAGGCGGCGCGCAACCTGCACTTGGATGACAACAATCGCCTCAATCCCGACGGCGAGGGCTGGGTCGTCCGCACGTGGCTCCAATTGACCGATGACCCCGATTCGTATATGATTCTGCGCGATGAGAAAGACGATCCCGCCACCGAGCACCGTATCTTCATGCCGAAATACAGCCAGTTCGTGATTGACTCACAACGGCTGTATCATGCGGCGTATCACCCCGGTTCGAAGCCACGCTATGCGCTCATCACCTCGTTTGAGAGTGGCCCGACGCTGGAGCGCTGGATGGAGAGCCAGACGGCCAAGTAGCCTACCTGGCGCGTCGCTTGGAGCGAGAGTCCTGGGGAGCGCCCGCTTTCCGGGACTTCCGCTATTGCGGCGGCGTGGATGGGCTGTGGGCACCTCATGCTCCGTTGGGGTGAGCGTTGGAGGATGGGGCACATCGTGCCCGGAAGCGGCGCGGCTCCGCCCGCTGGGGCGCTTGGCGAGACAGCACCGCCGCTACCAAACGTCCTATCTTGTCGTCATTCTTCACGGTGCCCACGCCGTTCAGGCTGGCGGGGCGCAAGGGAGTGTTCCGCTATGCAATCTCAGCTGCCCGCCACTGACGAGACGCGCACGCAAGTCGCCAACTATGACGAAGATCAGTATGATTATCGCGACTTTTGGGCTGGCCGTGACTATGAACATTGGGCCGAGACCCGTGTGCTGCGGCGGCTCTTCACGCGCACGCCACGGGCCGAGTGGCTAGTGGATCTGGGGGGTGGCTTCGGGCGGCATATCCCGCTCTACCAGGCGCATGCCGCGCATGTCGTCTTGGTGGATTACTCGTGGACCAACCTCGCCAACGCCGAGCGGGCGCTCATGCCGCATGGGGCCGATGGCAGCCTCTTTCTCATTCGCGGCAATCTGTATCACTTGCCCTTCCGCGATGGCGCGTTTGATCTGGGCATGACGACGCGGGTGATCCATCACCTGAAGGCGATTGACGAGGCGCTGGACGAGATGGGGCGCACCATTGGGAGTCGCTGGCTGCTGGACGTGCCGATCAAGACGCACCTGCTCGCCCGCGCGCGCGGGCTGGCGCATGGGCGGGTGCGCGTGGGGCGCGACCGCGGCCCGAATGCTATTGGCACGGCTGATACGCCCTTCTATAACTTCCATCTGGGGGCGATCCGCGAGCGGCTGCGCCAACTCGGCTGGTCCTCGACCATCTTCGCCAGTGTGAATAACTTCCGGCGCTGGGAGCGGGCTGTGCCAGGGCGGCTGGCGCGCCCGCTGCGGCCGGTGGTGCATGGCCTGGAGATGGCGGCGCAGCGTGTGGGACGTGGCTGGTGGGGGCCGGCGCAGTTTCTCTGGCTGGTGCGCACCAGTCCGCTGGCGGCGCGCGTGGCGGTGCCCACGGCGCTCCCCGCTGGCCCGATGGCCCTGCTGGCGCCCCGTATGATGTGCCCCGCCTGTCACGGCGACCTGGAGTGGTCGGCTGATGCGGCGCGCTGTGTCGCGTGCCAGGGCACATATGGGCGCAAGGGCGCCATCTGGGATTTCGTCGTCGGCTGATCTGGTTCCAGACGACGCGCGCACTGCCCGCCATTGCGATGGGCTATGCCCGTGCTTGTGCGGACGTGGCGAAGGGGGTGACACATGGGCGAGCGGAACGCGCTGGCGCCAACCTGGCTGGACCTCTACGAGTACCGTCGGCGAATGGCGCGTCTGTATGCCGAGCGCGAGGCGGCGCTACGACGTGGTGAAGAGGACGAGGCGGTCTGGCAGCGGTTTCGCGCGGCCAAAGATGCGCTCTATGCGCGTCATCCGCAGTCGCCGCTGGACGCGGAGCAGCGCGTCGCCTTTGCGGGCCTGCGCTACTTTCCCTACAACGCCGCGCTGCGGCTGGAGGCTGACCTGGCGGTGGAGCGGACCGACGATGGTGGGACGGGGGGCGAGGGGACCGCGGGCGCGGGGGTGGAAGGTGGCACGCAGGAACTGCCGAGCAGCGGCCCGCGGCCGATGCGCTTTCCGCGGGCGGGCCGTGTGCGCTTCGCGCTGGATGGTGTGGCGCTGGAGCTGGTGGTGTATTGGATTGACGTGTATGGCGGCGGGCTGTTCCTACCCTTCCGTGACACGACATGCCCGCGAGAGAGTTACGGCGGTGGGCGCTATCTCTTCGATACGGTGAAGGGCAGTGA
>JADMIN010000164.1 GCA_015478575.1 Ktedonobacterales bacterium
GTCCAGATGATGACGTACGCCGCCAGCAATGTGAAGACGGGCAGCACCGGATAGAGATAGCGATCAGCGGTGAGACTGAAGAGCAACATCAAGGAGAGCAGCGGCACGAACAGGAAGACACTGAAGTAGCGTAGCGCGCGATGGCGCGTAAAGAGCGCCAAGATCCCGGCGGCGACCGCCAGGAAGCTGACGACACCGAAGTGTGAGCGCGCGAAGCCGCCGAGCATGGACCCATTGATGAAGAGCAGCCGGATATAGAAGTCGAGGTTGTCCGCGCTATAGCCGACGAGGGGCCGCTGGGTGATATCCGTGCCCAGGATGGGAGGATGGGTCACCTTCGTCAGGTAGTACTGCGCCAGGATGATGGTGATGGCCGCGAGTCCTGAGACCCACCAGTGATAATTCTTGATCCAGCGCAGCCGCTGCGTCGCGAAGAAGTAGAGCGCGATCGCCGGCAGCAGGATGAACGTCTCTTCATGGGAGAGGTACATCACGACGACCGCCACCATGCTCAGATAGATCGCGCGTGGACGGGCATCTGGCTGTACGGCGCGATAGAACAGGTAGAGCACGACCAGCGTGAAGAGCTGCGCCTGCGAATACATCCGTGCCTCGCGCCCCCAGGTAAGCTCGAGCGGCCACAAGAGCAGCAGCGCCATGCCGACCAAGGCGACGCGACGCCCGAAGAAGTAGCTGCCGACAAAGTAGGTGAGGACCAGGTTCACGACATATTCTGACGCGCCGAACATACGGGTTGTGCTGGCGGCATCCCCAAAGACCGCGATGATGCCGGCTAGCATATAGGAGAACAACTCGGCTTTCGGATAGAGAAACCCAGAAAAGAGACGCGGCAGGCCCGTCTGCAGCACGCCATGCGCCGCATTCACGCTCTGGATCTCATCTTGCCAATACGGCTCATACCCCAGGTTATACATCACCAGCACCAAGCCAACCGTTGCCATGACCACCACCGCGGCACCCGCCGCGAGTTGGCGCGGCGGCAGGCTGCGCAGGCGCTGTATCGGCAGCCGCGGGCGCGGAAGCGCGAGCGTGCGCCCAGCCAACAAACGGGGCAGCCACAGGATCAGCAGGAAGCTGGCGATAGCGACCGCGACGAGCATGCCCAACCAGAGCGGCGTATAAGGAAATGGATCGGGAATCAGCGTCTCATTGTTGAGCGCGAGCAGCAGCCCCATCAGCCCCAGCGCTGGGAGCAGGGCCAGCGCGACGCGATCCACCGCAACGGCCACGCTGGCAGCCTCACGTTGGCCCACGCGCTGTGCCGCGACCGCCGCCGCACAGGCGAGGGCGAAGAGCAGCGTCGTGATCACGAGGAGTTGTAGGGTCGAGAGTAGGCTGATTTCCTGGTAGGGAGAGGCGAGCAGCCGATAAGGTTGTGTCGCGGTGAAGTTCGAAAAGCTCTCCTCATTGGCGGTGGGCCAGGTGGTGGCGGTGGCGCCAGTGATCCAGCCAGGCGAGGCATGCTCCGAGGCGCGCCAAGAGCCATCGGCGATGCGGCGGGTCAGACTGCCATCCTGATTGATGGCGAGCAGATCGAGCGCCACGGCGGCTGGCTGGACGACCACACCGAACCCTTTGAGCGTGCCAACGGAGGTGACATGCACCGCCAGGGCGTTCTGCCCCGCATGCACATACGGCGTGACATCATAGATACCCGCGGTCCATTGGGCCTGCCAGGGCACCGGGTTATTGTTCTGGTCTAAGGAGATCTGGCCTGGCTGTCGCGCCATGCGGTGGCCGTTCAGGTAAATATCGGCGTCGCCGTTGGGCGCGGCGCGCAGCCAGACCTCACGTGTCTGTGGAAGGGTGATGGAGCCATAGAAGAAGCCATCGCCGGAGGGACCGGCGGAGATCCAGCGTGTGGGCAGTGGCAACTCATAGGTGGCTGGATTCATCGCTACCACGCCATCCGGCTCAGGCTGCCCGCTGAGATACGCGGCGCCCTGCCAAGAGGAGTCGTCGAACTTGGTCTGCGCCCACGCGATGGTGTTCGTAATGTAGCACGGCTCTTTGACGCGCGTAACGTCATCGGTCGCATGCCATGTGGCATCGGTCGGGAACGTCTGCGACTGGCTGCCGAACGCCAGCCCGATCACCGCGCGTGCCGCTGGTTGCTGGCCATCACGGTTATCTACACAGAGCGCGACGGCGTTGTTGCCGTTTTGTAGCAGCGGGGCCACATCGTAGATATGGGCGCGGTTCACCATGCCGCGCTGGAACTCATCCGAGGTGTCATCTACCAGCGAGCCGTTGACATAGAGCCGGAAATCCTGTGCGGCCTGAATCGTGACGAAGGCCCCAGTGGGCTGGGTCGCGAGGGTGAGCGACTTGCGGTAATACGCGACGGCGCCGGTTGGGTTGGGCGCGGTGATCCATTGCGCGCCATGCCAGTTCGGTTGGTAGTCGCGCGTGGGCGGCACTAGTACCACTTGGCGCGCGAAGAAGTTCACGGCGACGAGCGCGGTGAGCAGCACGATCCACGACGCCAGATGGACACGGCGCAGCCAGCCCCCCCCGGCGGTTTGCCGCGAGGCGGTGCGCGCTCCCGCGCCTGGTGCGTCCCCAGGGAGGTCGCGGGGGGTGCCATGAGATCGTGTGATCGTCGCCATCGTCTCTCTTCCACTCCTTGCGTCTCGTCCCGCCTCACACCGAGGCGTCACCGCACGCTTCACGCGCGCTAGTGCAGCCCAGAGGCCGCCTGCCGTGCCGTCGTGTTATAGAAGCCCGTATCGAGGGCAAGCGCTTTGCTCAGCATGGCGCGCTCGCCCACGTAGTCTCCCATACCGGCGCGGCTGAGCGCGATGTAGGTATAGGCCGTAGACCGCATGTCGTTATCGCTGGTCAGGCGAATGACCGCCTCAAAATCGCGCTGGGCGAATTCGTAGGCGTGGGACGTGAACAGCATGCGACCGTGCGTGTAATAGGCGAAGACGTTGTTGGGTTGCAGTTGGATCAGCCGCTCTAGCCAGGGCAGCCCGGCCTCGAGCGTCGGCAGACCGAGCAGGCTCTGCGGCCGGTTGTAGGCTACCTGATCTTCCACTGGTGTCAGGTAATTCCGATCAAAGTACGCGACATACATCTCCAGGGAGGTGGCCACCTGATAGCGCACCACGCTGTCAGCGGGGTACTTTTGGAGCAATCCGGCGCTTTGCTGCCAGGCATCGGTGAAATCGCCCAGATCCAGATACTGCGAGGTCAGATAGATCGTGGCGTCTGGTGTGTCGCGGAACGCCAACTCATAGAGGGCTTTGCCGCGCGCCTCGCGATAGGCGGGCAGGGCGCTCAGGTTGGGATCAAGGGCCTGCGCCTTCGCGAAGAAATCCAGCGCCGCGCTATAATCGCCTTCGCTGAGCGCGGTCTTGCCCGCGTATTGCAGCAGGATGCCCATCGGGGCGCGGGCAAGGATGACCAGCCCTACCGCCGCCGCCGCCACCCAGAGCCAGCGCCAGACGCCGCGCGAGCTAGGCCGCGCCCTGGGGCGAGTCGCCACCGCCGCCATTTGGGGTGCCCCCACCACCGCCGCGCCGCGCCCCAGATAGGCGGCGTAGAGGCAGAGCAGGCCACTCACCAGGGGCAGTATCACACCCGCGCTGGCCAGCTCAATGAGGAGCGCCATGCGCTGGATCACCGTCGCGAAGTCGAAACCGAAAGCCCAGTAGGGAAAGTGTTGGCGCGGAAGCGCATAGCCGAGATGCGCTTTGATCAGCAGGCTCTGGGTCTCCTGATCCGCGAGTTGGGTCACCAGCCGGAAATCCACGGTGGTGAACTGCAAGATGAAGAGCAACGAGACACCCGCCATGAGACCGCCCATGAGCGCGAACGTGCGCCCATGGAGGGGGCGCGCACGCCACCGCGGCCAGCGCCGCTGGCGCCGGTCTCCCGCCAGCACCATCCTGCCCACGCAGAAGCCGACCACGAGCAGGCACAGAAGGCCATAGGTGAAGGCGCCGATACGCACACGCACGCCCCACCCCAGGTCGAGCGGAAAGGCCCAGGGGCGATACGCTTGGATCAACGGGACATCTAGCCAGGGAATCACCGCGGCCAGCAGCATGAGCGCGATGGCGACGCCAGCGATGGCGCGAGCGAGAAGCGCCCGCCCGTGCCCCGCCGTCTGGACCAAGAGCCTCAAGTAGATGACATAGCCGGTGCGGCGCATCCGCGCCACCGCTGATCCCCTTCCCATGAGCGGGCCTTTCCTCTTGCTGGCGCATCCTGTCGCTAGCTATTGGTGACGATGACCGGCTCGTTATCGGAGAGCTGATATTGGCCGACGAGGATGACCTGATCGCCGGGCTGAAGCCCATTGGTGATGCCCACTCGGTCGCCATCGCGCACGCCCACGACCACACGCCGCAGGTGGGCGCGGCCATTCGCGTAGATGAAGACGATGGAATCTGAACCGGGGTTGATCACCGCTAGCTCTGGCACGCTCGTGTATTGTCCCTGGCTGGTGACGCGCGCGTAGACCCCTTCACCGATGAAGAGGTTGTTGGAGGGGTTGGGCACGGTGATGAGCACTTGGAACGTGCCACTACCAGGCGTGGTCAGGTTGGGGTTAATGCCGGAGATGGTGCCTCTGAACGTTTGGTTTGCCGTTGCGATAGGGTCTACCTCGGCCGGCTGACCGATCTTCACCTCGCCCCGGTGCTCGAGCGGAAATTGCGCTGAGACGTAGAGGCTGCTCAGGTCATCCACCGTAATGAGCGTCTGATTGGCGTAGAAGAGGCTGCTCGAGGTCACATTGATGGCCGTGACGGTCCCGGTGTATTTCGCGATGATGTTGCCGTTGTTGTACTCCGCTGAATGCAGCTTCGCGTAGAGCGTCTGATAGAGCGACTGCGCGACCTGCTCCTGCTGCTGGGCCAGCGCGATCGTCTGGTAGGGGGTACCGCTCTGCAGCAGCGCTTGGACGTACTGCTGTGCTGACTGGTATTGGACGAGCGCGTTCTGCAACTGCTGCTGGAGATCAGCGCTATTGAGCGTCATGAGCGTCTGGCCCGCCGTGACCTGCTGTCCGACATGGACGCTCAATGAGACCACCTGCCCGTTGACGGGGTAGGCGATATCCTGTTCGTTGACGGCCTGCGTCAAACCACCGCCGCCCACGTAGCTCGTGAGTGTCTGCGTCTGAGCGGTATAGAGTTGCACGCGCGGCGTTGAGCCAATGAGCTTCCCTATGCCAAAGAGGGCAATGACGAGCGCGAGCACGAGCACGAGCGCGCCGAGGATGACCTTACGGCGGCGCGGCAGCCCGCGCCCCCGGATCTCCTGTTGCGCGGGCATCTGGGCCGTATTCACGTCACTCCAATCATCCCGCGCGCCAGCGACCGGTGGCGTCTGGGCCATCGTCCCGCGGGGGGTGTAGTTAAGCCCCATCGGAGCCTTCCTCCTCAAGCCAGTATCATAGAGCGCATACTTACGCCCTTCTCAGAGAGACGCCTGATGGGGCGCCCATCGCTCCCGGACCCGGTCGCGTACACGCCGCGTACGTGAGGGCCGCGCCATCTCTACCGGATATCGGCACTATTGTACCGGTCAAGTCAAGCGCGAGCGCCTAGGGGCCGCGTCTAGGGCGTGGCCCGCCCTCTTCGCCGGTCAGCTTGGCGGCGCGGGCGTCGTCACCTCTCCCCCAGCGCTGCCCCTTCCTCAATAACGAGTGGCGCGCCGAAAGTGGTAGCCAGGCGGAGAAGGATGCCGCTGAGGATGCGTGCCGCTCGCCCGCGCCGTATCACTGCTCGCGCCGCTGTCATCGCTCATCTTGCTCCGCGGTGTCGGCGCGATGCTGCTGAGAGGTGGTAGGCGCCAGCGCATAGAGGTCCTCTAAGAAAGCCAGTTCCGCGGCCAAGCCCGCGCGCAATCCCACCCGCGGCGCGTAGCCCAGCAGGTCATGCGCGCGCGCCGTGTCAGCGAAGGTGTCGCGTACATCGCCGCGTGCCGTCTCCTCAAAGCTGATGCGCACCTCGCGCCCGGCCAACTCTCCGAGCAGCGCCAACACTTCCCGCAACGAGACACGCGAGCCGCCAGCGATGTTGAAGACGTGCCCACTGGCGTCGGGTGCCTCGGCGGCCCGAACATTGGCCTCAACGATATCGCTGATATAGGTGAAGTCGCGCGTCTGGCCGCCGTCACCGAAGACATGCAGCGCGCGATCTTCCAGCAGCGCCTTGCCAAAGCGGTGAAAGGCCATATCCGGGCGCTGGCGTGGCCCATAGACGGTAAAGTAGCGGAGTGAGACGGTGGGCACCTGATAGGTGTGCCAG
>JADMIN010000895.1 GCA_015478575.1 Ktedonobacterales bacterium
GATCTGGTCCAGGATCTGTTCGGCGACCTGGAGGTAGCGCTTGGTAGACGTGATCTTCCGGAACGTCGTGCTGGATGTAGCCATCCTGTAATGCTCGATCCCGTTGCGCTGGCCGGTGCGGCACGGGCGAGACACTCGGCACGACGCGGGGATGGCCAGGGTGCCGCGCCGCGATACCGCGATACCGCGGCCCGTGAGACGTCTGAGACGTGTGGAACATCCGCGCATCAACACATCAGCGGCACCAGTTGTCAACGGTGATGCCGACGATGGTACCTGACTTCTGGTAAGATGTCAAGTGGTCAGACCAGAGCCATCTGATATTCGTCCAAACCCGTCGCGACCTTGGCCCGACGACCCAGCGGCGCGCAGGGCACGGCGTCCCGCTAGGCCGGGGGCTGCACCGCATGGAGCCGGGGCGCCCCCCGGTGCCCGCGACGGCGGGGGTGGTATGCTGGGAGCGCCGCAGGCGAGCGCCGCGGGCGCTGGCCCTCACGCGGCGTCTGGAGGACGCATGCGCATGCGGATGCCGCCCGAGAGCGCTCCCGCGCCCCCCGGCTTCGACCGCTGGTGGCGCGCATGGTGTTCGCCGGAGGCGGTCCGTGACGGGTTGTTGCTGTTGATGGCTTTCACCTCGGGCTACATTGACGCGGTGAGCTTCTTCGGTCTGGGGCGCGTCTTCACCTCCGTCATGACGGGGAATATGGTCGTGCTGGGCTATTCCCTCAGCCAGGGGCAGTGGTCCGAGGTCACGCGCACGCTGGTCGCGCTGGCGAGCTACCTCAGTGGCGTGGCCGCCGGTACGCTGGCGCTGGAGCGCGGCGCGCGCCGGGGCGTCTGGCCGCGATCGGTCACGCGCGCGTGCGCCGTCGAGGGGAGCGCGCTGCTGGCCTTCGCCGTGATCGGCGTGCTCACCGGCAGGTTCGAGCCGGGCGCGGCGACCTACGCGCTGATCGCGCTCGCGGCCGTCGCGATGGGCATCCAGAGCACTGCGGCGCGTGCGCTCAACGTCAGCGGCGTCTCGACCACCTACTTCACCGGCACCTGGACGGCCTTCATGGAAGGCGTGACACGCCGGCTGGGCGCGCGCCTGCGCCGACGCCGCGGCGTGGCGCCACGGGGCGAGCTGCCGCCGTGGCGGACCCTCGCGCGGCAGGCCGCCACCCTGGGCATCTACGCGCTGGGCGCGGTGGCGGGCAGCGAGATCAACGTGCGCTGGCGCCTGCGCGCCGCCGCCGTGCCGGTGGCACCGATCGCT
>JADMIN010000896.1 GCA_015478575.1 Ktedonobacterales bacterium
CCGCACCTCCGCCTCGCGTGCCCGCACCTCCGCCTCGCGTGCCCGCACCTCCGCCTCGCGTGCCCCGCGCGCTACCCAGTACCACGTCGAAGCGCAGATCGCGCAGGTGGGCGCGCCTAGGGCGCCGTCTGGGGCGGTGGCTCGGGTTGCTCTGCGCGGGGGCCTTCTGCTGCCTGGGCTGGCTGGCCGCGATCTATCTGGACGTCACCCCCATCCTGCCGCATCCTCAGACGCTCATCGTGCGGACGCTGCTCCTCCTCTGGCCGCCCGTGATGATTGTGTTAGTGGGCGCCGTCATCGGGCGTACCGCGCTGTCACGCTTGGCGCTGGCGCTAGGAGTGGTCCTCCTCGCGGCACTGCCTGCCGCCTTGTTGCGGCCACCAGGGGCACTTACGGAGGTGTGGCTGGCGCGGGGGCCAGTGCTCGCGCCGGCCCTCAGCGCGGGCGTCGCCATCGGCTTCGCCTGGCCGCTAGCCCGTGGCCGGTCGCCCCGGAGCACGGCGTGGGGTGGCGGCCTACGCGCGGCGGCCGTCGGCGCGCTCGGCTTCTGCCTGCCCTTGCTCGCCCTCATCGCCTTTGAGGTCTACGCGCTCCTCACCTTTGCGAAGCCGTGTCCTGGCCAGAACTGTTACTTCGGCTATATCGAGTTCGCGTACCTGGGGCTGGTAGAGGCTTTCGCGGCGGTCTTCAGTCTGCTGCTCGTGCTGCTGGGTGGCGCCTTCGGCGCGCTGCTCCGTGGAGAGGGCAGCGGTGAAACGTAGGCGCAGGCGCGCCTGAGCGCCTGCGCGGCAGCCTCATGGACATCTCTGCTCGCCAGGGCCAAGATCACTGGCGCAGGGAGCGGGCGCTCTGCGCCATCTCGTCACGATAAGCCAGCAGGAACGCCCAGAGGGCGCTCGCCGCCGCGGAGAGGCGCCGCCCTTTGCGCCGGGCCAGCGACCAGTGGCGATGCACCGGAAACCCCGTCACCGCGAGCGTCACCAGCCGCCCAGCCAGCAGCTCCAGCTCGATCGCGGCCAGCGGCATCACCGCGATGCCCAGATCCGCCGTCACGGCCTGTTTAATCGCGCCACTGCTGCGCAGTTCCATGCCCACATGCAGCGGCAGACCATCCACGCCGCCGAGCAGCCGCTCCACGTCGGTGCGCGTGCCTGATCCCTGCTCGCGCAGCAGCAGCGTCTCACCGCGTAGTTCAGCGAGCGTGATGTCACGCGCGTGCGCCAGGCGGTGTGTCGGTGGGGCAATGACGACGAGCT
>JADMIN010000897.1 GCA_015478575.1 Ktedonobacterales bacterium
TGCCTATATTGATCTGAGCGGCGTTGGGGATTTTATCGGGGTAGTGGGGTTAGATAACAGCAGTGGTGCGACGGGCGGTCCGCGCAACTTTCCGCTCGCGCAAAATTGGGCTGACCCCGCCGACATGTCCACGCTGCAAGCGCGCCAGGCGCTCAAGCAGGCGATTTACAGCAAGTCTAACCAGTGTCGGCCCAACGCGAACACGCCCACCTATGATGCGCTGAGCCAGGCGCTCAGCATGCTACAAGCCGCGACGCAGGGCGGCAAAAGCGGCTCCGTCATCCTGCTCACGGATGGCGTGCCCGCGCCGTCACCATCACAACAGGGCAGCGCGATCCAGAGCGATCTCGTGCCGCAGTTCAAGGCGCGCAACTGGCCGGTGGACACGGTGGCGCTAGGGGCCGATCCCGATGGCAGTTTCCACACATTTCTCAATGGCATCACCTCAGCGACATCAGGAACCTTTTATGATGACGCGCACGGCGACGTGCCGGGCGTCTCGCCGCTGAATATCGCGCCGTTCTTCGTCAAAATCTTTGAATTGCGCCACGCGGGCGTCACCACGCGCCGCGACATCGCTCCCACGCAATTGCAGGGTGGCGTCACCGCGCGGAACTTCGACGTCACCGACTATGTGAAAAGTCTGGCGGTGATCGTCGTCATCGATCAGAGTTCGACGCGCGCGACGCTGCGCACCCCCACCGGCCAGGCGGTGAATGTTGGTAGCGGCGTGCAGGTGGCGACCGATCCGCATTACGTGATCTTCAACATCGACCAGCCCCAGGCGGGAACATGGGAATTGGATGTCAGCGGATCGGGCGAGTTCCTGATGTATAGCGCGAAGGTGAGCGCGGTGGGCGTCGCCATCACCGCCCCCGCCGCCAATGGCAAGGCGCTGGCGCTCGGCCAATCCCTGACCATCACCGCCAACCTCACCAACGATGGCCAGCCCGTGACGGATCACCACTTCACGCTGCAAGGCCAACTCGCCTTCAGCGGCGGCACAGGGCAATATGCGCAGGGCTTCGCGCTGGATGACAACGCCACCCCCGGCACGTTCGCGGGCAATGTGCAGCCGCCAATCACCGCGCCTGCCGGCACGTATACCCTCCTGGTCAATGCCAGCGGCGCGAGCGGCGCGGCGGTGGTGGCGAGCGCGTCAATGACCGTGCGCATCCAACTCTTTCCCGAACCCTTGCTGTATGGCGCACAGAAATCCCCCACGCGCGAGGCCGTCAGCGCCACCGTGACGCAG
>JADMIN010000898.1 GCA_015478575.1 Ktedonobacterales bacterium
CTCCCACGCTCGCGCCCAACACCGCCGCGCAATTCCACAACCAGAACGGCGTCCAGATGACCCTCAGCCTCACCCGCGCCCATACCGGCGCGAATCCCGCGCGCATCACCGTCACCGACGCGCAGGGCAAAGCGATCCCCCAGGCGCATGTGACGGTCATCGCGAATCAGTCCTTCGTCAACGCCGGCGGCATCGATGTCGCCGCCACGCCCGATCCCGACGGCCAGCCCACCGATTTCGCGGCATCCCTGACCTTCGCGCAGCCGGGCGCATGGCAGGTGGTCGTCTTCGTCGCCACCGCCGATCAGTCCGTCAGCGCCAGCACGATCTTCACCGTCAACGTCCCGGCATAGGGACGGGGACGGGAACACGAAGGCCACGAAAACGGGGACGGGACTCGGAGGACACGGAAATTCCACGGAAGGGCACGGAAACGGGGCTGGAACGCGAACGCCGCGAATGATGGGGAATTTGCGTAGGGGCGGTGGCTCCGTCCCCGCCCTGCTCTTGTCGCGATCACGCTTGCCACGCGCATGGCATGCGCCGACCGTGGGATCATACGATGGGCGCGACTGCTGATCCAAGGGACGATACGCCATGAGGAGGCTGCAATGGCAATTCACGATGCGGTGAACGGGTTCATGGCGTGCGCGCGGGCGATCCTGGCGCGTGAGGGCGCGACCGAGGTGGCGCTGCGCCAGATTGGCGACGAGTTGCGGGCGCTTGCCCAGACGCCGGGGCTGATTCCCGCCACTCAGGGGGCGGCGTTGCATCAGGGCGACGCCAGCATCACGACGTTGCACAGCGACGGCCCGCAGGGCTTGACGCTCTATGTGGCGCAGATGGGCGACGCCGCGCCGACGCCCATCCACGACCACAACTCCTGGGGCGTGGCATGCGTCATCGCGGGGCGCGATCGCTACCAGCATTTCGAGCGGCTAGATGATGGCGCAGACGGCGATCGCGCGCACCTGCGCCTGCTCTATGAGCGCGAGTTGCAGCCGGGCGATGTCGTCGTCTGGACCGCGCCGCCCCATGACATCCACCGCCAGCAGGGGATTGCTGGCCCCGCCTGGGAACTGCTGCTCTTCGGGATCGATGTGATGGCCCTGCCGCGCCACTATTTCGACATGGAACATGGCGCTGTGCGGACGGCGATGCCGTCGTAAAGACTGGGGGGGGGATCAAGCGCGGGTTGCGTCACGGTGGCGCGCATGGGCAATCTCATCAGCGCGCACCGCGCGCACCTGCGCCG
>JADMIN010000899.1 GCA_015478575.1 Ktedonobacterales bacterium
ACTCAAGCACGAGCCCAAAGATTTCAGCCTGCGGGAAATGCGGCAGGAAATCGACCGGGCGACGGAGCTGCGCCCCCTGGCACACCTCGCTGATCGCGTCTTGCCGCACCTGGACATCTCGAATGAAGGCATCAAATACTACGCCGCCTTGGTGAGCTACTATTCCATCTTCCGCCTGCGCCAAGTGGACACCCACACCGCCTACCTCTATCTGCTCTGCTTCGCTACCCACCGCTATCAGCGCGCCCATGATCACCTGCTCACCTGCTTCGTGCACAAAGTGAAGCAGTACGTCGACGAGACCAAGGCTGTGGCCAAGGAGGGGGTGGCGGTGAACCACAGCGCCAATCAGCGCGATCTGTCCAAGGCGGGCGCGGTACTCGAGCTGTTCACGGCCGAGGAGGCTGATGCGGGCACGCCATTCAGCGCCGTGCAATCCCAAGCGTTCGCCATCTTAGACCGTGACCGCCTCGATCGCGTCGCTGACCACCTGGCCAAAACGGCCGTCTGCGACGAGGTCACGCTGCAGTGGGCGTACGTGGACACGCTGGCACCGCACTTCAAACGCCATCTGCGTCCGCTCCTGCAGGCCGTTGACCTCAGCGCCACTCACACGGAGGCCCCGTTGCTGGCGGCCATTGCGTTCCTCAAGCGCGCCTTCGCCAAAGGTCAGCCGCTGAGCCAGGTTCCCGACGGTGCGGTCCCAACGCGCTGCATCCCCAAGCGGCTGCGGCGCTATCTCTACGAGCAGGTCAGCCGCGAGCGGCGCCGGTTGCGCGTGGATCGCTACGAGTTCTGGGTCTATCGCCTGGTGCGCCAAGGCCTTGAGGCCGGCGATCTCTCCTGCCGCCAGAGCGTGCGCTTCCGCAGATTCGAGGATGATCTGCTCTCCGACGACGCCTGGCGCGACAAAGAGGCGCTGATCGCGCGCCTAGGCTTGCCGGTGCTCGCGCAGCCCATCGCGGCGCACCTCGCCGACCTGGAACGCCAGTTGGAGGAGCGCCTGCAGGCTGTCAATCGGCGCATCGCCACGGGCGACAACGCGCACGTTCAGATCACGCGTCGGGGGAGCACGGTGCGCTGGACCCTGTTCCATCCCCGCTCCACGCCCACGGTGAATCATGCCCTGTTCGATCGCTTACCCCCGCGGGACATCGGCAGTATCGTCCACTTCGTGGATCGGCGCTGCCCGTTTCTGCACCACTTCGACCACCTGCTCCCCCGCTTCGCCAAACGCCGGGCCGATGCGCGGG
>JADMIN010000900.1 GCA_015478575.1 Ktedonobacterales bacterium
TGCTAGGGGATGCCACAAACCTCATTTGGGGCGTCGTCTATACGGCGCTGGGACTGCTGCTCCTTGTCAAAGCCATCCGCGAAGCCTGGGCGTGGAGGCGAAGGCGGCGGGATGGCAGCGCTCCTCCTACGTCTAGGCCCATCGGGTCAAGCGATACCTGGAAACACCTGGCACTTGGGGCGGCGGTCGTCCTCGGGGGCGTGGGCTTGCTGCTCCAGTTCGTGCCCGTGGTCAAAGCATGGACCGATCCGCTGATCCTCCCACTGTTCGGCTTGATCTACGTCGTGTTGGTTCTAAAAGACTTTCATGGCCAGCGTCCATGAGGAGGGAAAGCGCACATGCCGCGGGAAGCCGTACGCTTCATCATTGGCATCCTATATATGATAGTGGGACTGCTGTTCCTTGTCCAGACCATCCGCGACGCCGGGGCGCGGGGGCGTCAGCGGCGACGGGAGGATGCCACTCCTCCCGCCTCTAGGCCTACTGCGTCACGCGATCTCGGGATACGCCTAGCGCTCGGGACGGCGATCGTCCTCGCGGGCGCTGGCTTTCTGCCCATATTCAAGGACGGGGCACCGCTGTTGATTACACCAATGATCGTCTTGCTCATCATCGTGTGGCTCCTAAAGCCCTACCATGCCCGCTGAGACGCGCGGCCCACCCCGCGCGTGGGCAGGGGCGTGCGTCCCGGCGCGCGCCGGGGCAATGGGGCATACGCGCTGGGGCATGCGCGCTGGCGCTAGGGCGATGGAACTGGGGCGCGAAGCGCGCGCCGACGGAGACCGATCCGCTGACGGTGGGGTGAGGTGCGTGGAGGCCACTCCCCATGGAAAGGAGCGCCGGTATGAGCCTCTTCTTTGCCTTATCCGCGGCGATGAGGATGCCTTCACTTGAAGATATCTTCGCGTTAACTGTGGCCATCGCCTCGCTCGTAGAGATCCCTTGGCTCGTGCGAAGTAGTGCGCGCGGCTTGTTGCGGGTGCCACTGCGACAGCCTGGCACGTTAGACTCTGTCCAGTTTGGCAGGTTAGGCCCTGTCTGGGCTACCCTGCAATCGGCCGCCCTTTTCTTACTGGCTTGTTGGTTAGGTGTAAGGGTGGCTGAGGATGTGGGATTAGTTCCCGTTCGTGTTGTTGCTCCCTACGGGATGGCTCTAGTGGTCACACTCTTGGTCTCTTCAGGCGGTTCAATCGCCATCATGGTCTGGAAGACGGTAGTCCCATACCTCTGGCACGACGCTGACGCCGGGG
>JADMIN010000165.1 GCA_015478575.1 Ktedonobacterales bacterium
CCATGACACTGCTGGTGGCGGCGGATAGTTTCCTCTTCCTGCTGGTAGGCTGGGCGTTGGTTGGCCTTGCATCCTTCCTGCTGATCGGATTCTGGTATACGCGCCCCGCGGCGGTCGCGGCGGCAAAGAAAGCCTTCGTGGTCAATGTCATCGGCGATTTCGGCCTGATGCTCGCCATCTTTCTGCTCTTTGACCGCTTCGGCACGCTCGCCTACCAGCCCATTTTGAGCAGCCAGGGCTGGCTGGCGAATGTCTGCCCAGCGGGGGGCGCCTGTGGCCTGCCCAATACGCCGCTCGTCTCAGTGGGACTGGCGACGGCCATCGCGCTGCTGCTCTTGGTGGCGGCAGCGGCCAAGTCGGCGCAGTTGCCGCTACACGTCTGGCTGCCAGACGCGATGGAAGGCCCGACGCCGGTCAGCGCGCTGATCCACGCGGCGACGATGGTGACGGCCGGCGTCTATCTGGTCGCCCGCGCCGCGCCTATCTTCTCCTCCTCGCCCCAGGCGCTGGCGGTTGTTGGCGGTGTCGGCGGCGTCACCGCCATCTTCGCGGCGATCATTGCCTGTGTGCAGACCGACATCAAGCGTGTGCTGGCCTATTCAACGATGAGCCAGCTTGGCTATATGTTTATGGGTGAGGCAGCCGGTGGCTATACGTTTGGCATATTCCACCTGACCACCCATGCCTACTTTAAAGCCTTGCTCTTCATGGGCGCTGGCGCGGTGATCCATGCGCTCGCTGGCGAGCAAGACATGCGCAAGATGGGCGGCCTGCGTCAGCGGATGCCGGCCACCTTTTGGTCCTTCGTCATTGGCGGCGCGGCGCTCGCGGCCATCTTTCCTTTCTCCGGCTTCTGGAGCAAAGATGGCATCCTGGGCATTGTGCTGGAGCGCGGGTTGCATGGCGGCGGCGGGGGCTGGTTCGTTCTCTATGGCATTGGCCTGCTCACCGCCGTGCTCACCGGCTTCTACATCTTCCGCCTGATCTTCCTCGTCTTCTTCGGTACGTATCGCGGCGGAGAGATTGCGGCGGGCCAGGGTGGGCACGAGACCGCGACGCATCACACCGCGACGCACCACACCGTGGCGGACGCCCGGCGTGACATGGGCCGCCGCGATCCGCTGGCTGGCCTGCGCCATGTTGGCTGGGCCATGCTCGTGCCGATGGGCGTGTTAGCGCTTCTGTCGGTGATCGGTGGCTTCGAGGGCACTCCCTTTGGCGACGCCTTTAGTGCGTTCCTCGCACCGGTGCTGCCAGGGCCGAACACGCTTCCGGTCGGCGGTGGCCTCTTCTGGCTGGCCTTTGCGGTCGGGCTGGTCACCGGACCCATCGGCATCGCCATGGCCTGGGCACGCTATGGGCGGGGTCAGGCCAGCTTTACCCAGAGCCGCAATCCGTTGGTCATTCTGCTGGAGCACAAGTTTTACATAGATGAACTCTATGATCACGCCATCGTGCGGCCGCTGATCTGGGTGGGCGGCCAGCTACGACGCGGCTTCGAGGATGTGACGCTGGATGGCGGCAGTCGGGGCGTCGGGCGCGTCATCGGCTGGGCAAGCGGCGGCTTCCGTGCGCTCCAGACTGGATACACCCGCAACTATGCCCTCGCGATCTTTGTGGGCGCGGCCCTGATGGTGTTGTACTATGCCACGCGACGATGAGCCACGCGACGATGAGCCACGCGACGATGAGCCACGCGACGATGAACCTACCCCTCCGCGCATCCCTTTCCCAAGGTGAGGGTGGGGGATGCGTAGCCAGAGTGAGGCGCTGATGCAATTTCCGATGTTGAGCGTGATCTTGTTCTTGCCGCTGGTCGGCGCCGTCGGGGCAGCGGCGCTGCCGCGCCGTGCGGGCTGGGCGTGGGCAATGGCGGCGGCCCTGGCTGATCTGGGGGTTTGTGTCTGGCTGGTGACGCGATTTGACACCACCATCGCTGGTTTCCAGTTCACCGAACATCTCCCCTGGCTGCCAGACCTGGGCATCAACTACGCGCTTGGTGTGGACGGTGTCAATGTCTTCCTCGTCGGGCTAAACGCCTTGCTCACGGTCGTGGCGCTCGGCGCCTCGTGGCGTATGGCACGGTCGGGCCAGCGCTCGCGCGAGTATTTCGCGCTGATGCTGCTCCTCAGCATGGGCATGCAGGGCGTCTTCTTGGCAACCAATCTCTTCTTGTTCTATGTCTTCTGGGAGCTGATGCTCGTGCCCGCCTACCTGCTGATCGGCATCTATGGCGGTCCACGGCGGGCCTATGCCGCGATCAAGTTTGTGCTCTACACCGTGATCGGCTCGCTGCTGATGTTGATCGGCATCATCGCGCTCGGCGCCGTCGTGAGCGGCACGAGCCATGCCGCCTTTACGCTGGACTTGCCCGCCCTGCTGCGCCAAGGGGTGCCACAAAGCGTACAAGTGCCGCTCTTCCTGGCGTTCGCTGCCGCGTTCGCCGTGAAGGTGGGCCTCTTTCCCTTCCACAGTTGGGTGCCAGATGCCTACACTGAGGCGCCCGCGGCGGTGGTCGTGCTGGTGGCCGGTGTGATGGCGAAGACCGGCGCGTATGGCTTCGTGCGCTTCTGCCTAGCGCTCTTTCCCCAGGCGTCGCACCAACTCGCTGGGCTGCTGGAGGTGCTGGCGGTCATCGGCATCCTCTACTTTGCGCTCGAAGCGCTGGTCGCACAGGACTTCAAGCAGTTGTTGGCCTACGTCAGCATCAGTCACATGGGCGTCATCGTCCTCGGGATCTTCGCCCTGAACGTGCAGGGGGTCGAGGGCGGTATCCTTCAGATGGTCAACCACGGTATTCTCATCGCCGCGCTCTTCCTGATCGCGGATGCCATTGAGGAGCGCACGAGCACACGTCGGCTGGCCGACTTCGGTGGGCTGGCGGCACGCCTGCCCTGGCTCGCGACCGTCTTCCTGATCGTCGCGCTGGCCGCCCTTGGGTTGCCAGGGCTTAATAGCTTCGCGGGCGAATTCCTGGCGTTTCTGGGCACCTTTCACGCCAACTATGCCATCGGAGCGTTGGGCACATTGGTGGTCATTCCGGCGGCATGGTACATGCTGCGCTTCTTCCAGGGCGTGACGGAAGGCCCAATGCCCGACTCCGGCCCAGTCGCGGCGGCCCTCGCCCCTGGCGGGCGGAGTGCGCACGTGGGGGCAATCAGGGATCTGCGCTGGGGCGAGTTCCTGCCACTGCTGCCATTGCTGGCGCTGATCTTCTACCTGGGCGTCGTGCCTGGCGTCGTTACCCTACGCCTGGAGAAGTCCGTCACGGCGCTGCCGCCGCTGGCCGCCGCGCCTGGTGTAAGCACCGCGTCGCTCCAGAGCGGCGCGGCAGGCACGCCCTACGTGCTGGAACAGACAAAGCCATCTTCTCGATACATGATGAAATGAACGTCGTAGAGTACAGGCGAGAGGCGACGCATGATCTTCGCGGATACCCCGATTGGGGCCAACCCGTTCAGCTACATCCCCGGTAGCGCCGACTGGCTGCGCATCCTGCCAGAGTTGTTTATTCTGGTGGCGGCACTGGTGGTGTTGCTGGCGGATCTCTTCGCCGCGCCGGGACGTAAGGGGTGGCTGGCGCTCGTCGGCCTGCTTGGGGTTGGCGGCGCGTTTACCGCGACCGGTGTGCTCTTCACGCAGACCAGCACCACGGCGGCGTTCTTCGGCATGATCAGCGCGGATAGCGCCTCCCTCTTCGCCGACCTGGTCATCCTTTTTGCCCTGGGGCTGGGGCTGCTCTTCTCTCCGGGCTACATCGAGCGCCAAGACATCCCCTATGAGGGCGAGTATTACGCGCTGCTGTTGCTGGCCGCTTTGGGCATGATGCTGCTGGCCTCTGGCACGAATCTGATGATTCTCTTCGTTGGGCTGGAGGCGCTCTCGCTTGCGCTGTACGTGCTCGCAGCCATCGTTCCGGGTCGGCGCCGCTCACAGGAAGCTGGCATGAAGTATTTCATCCTGAGTTCGTTTGCCTCAGCGTTCCTGCTCTATGGCATGGCGATGACCTATGGCGGTACTGGCTCGACCAACCTAGACAGTATCCGTGCCTTCCTCGATACGCATGCGGTCACCGGCGCCTCTGGCTTTGGGCCGCTGCTGCTGGTGGGCCTGGGATTAATGGCTGTCGGCTTCTGCTTCAAGGTCTCGGCGGTGCCCTTCCAGGCGTGGACACCGGATGTCTATGTCGGGGCACCGACCTCGGTCACGGCGTTCATGTCGGTCGGCACCAAGGTCGCCGCGTTTGTCGCGCTGGCCCGCGTCTTCGTCTATGCGCTGCACGGGTTGAGCACGCTGTGGATACCGGTCTTCTGGGTTGTCGCGGTGCTGACGATGGTCATCGGCAATGTCATGGCCGTGACCCAGCGTGATGTGAAGCGCATGTTGGCCTATTCAAGCGTCGCCAATGCGGGCTACCTGCTCGTCGCCATCGTCACCAACACGCAGGCGTCCATCGCGGCGCTGCTGGTCTTCCTCGCCGCCTATGGCGCCATGAATGTCAGCGCATTCGGCGTCGTCCTGGCGGTCGAGCGGAACAATGGCCTGGGTACTCGACTCGATGATTTCGCCGGACTCGCGGGGCGTCGCCCCTGGCTGGCGGCGGCGATGGCGGTCTTTCTCTTCGCGTTGGCGGGTGTCCCGGTGACTGTAGGCTTCGTTGGCAAGTATGACATCTTCTACGCCGCGATCACTGGTGGGCACCTAGAACTGGCGATTATCGGTGTGATGACGAGCATCCTCGGTATGTACTATTACCTGCGTGTCATCTGGGCCATGTACTTCATCGAGCCGCGTGCCACGCCAGCGGTTGCCACGGAGACGGCGCCTTTGTCCCCGCCTGTAAGCGCCACACCCGCGCTGACCACGGTACCCGCGTTGGCCTCAATCGCGGGTGGCGGCGCGGCCGTGAGTACGTCCGCGAGTAGGCCGACGGCCGCGCTATCGGTGAAGGTACCTTCCGCGCCGCTGGTGGTGGCCGCCACCGCTGCGCCCTCCATTCCGCTGGGCACATGGCTGGCGCTGGTGTTGGGTGTGCTCTTCACTCTTGGGCTGGGCATCGTGCCCGCTGGGCTTTTCGCGCTTGCGCGGCAGGCGGCGGCTGTGCTCTTCCGCTAGCTCGCGTGCGCGCCCATGTTTCCGCCAGGCAACAATGGACGTGGCTCGTAGCCGCGCGGTCTATCGTTCGGTTTGTGCTCCATTGCCTGCCGCGACAGGCGCGGGCGGTTTCGCGGTGTGCTTGATGCCATGCGCCTCTTCCCGGAGCGGCCTGGACACATGATCTTTAGCTGAGATGGAACGTGAAAGGCGGACACGAGCGATGAAATCACGCATTCCACTACGCGATGAGGAGCTGAGTGGCTGGGGCGGCTATGGCGGCGGGCGCTGCCGGGTGGCGTGTCCGCGCGATGCGGGCGAAGTCGCGGCGCTCTTCACCGAAGCGCGACGGGTGGAGACCACGCTCGCCTTCCGTGGCGCGGGCTATAGCTACAGCGATGCCGCGCTCAATCGGGCCGCCATCGTGGTGGATATGACGGCGATGTGCCGCATCCTTGCCTGGGATGCCAAGACGGGGCTAGTGACCGCCCAGCCTGGCGTGACCTTCGCGCAGCTTTGGCGTACCCTCCTGCCAGATGGCTGGTGGCCGAACGTGGCACCTGATGCGAGCGCGGTGACGCTTGGGGGCGCGGGCGCGGCAAATATCGCGGGCACGAACGGCTGGCACGCTGGCTTCTTTGGGGATACCGTGCTCTCGCTGGACCTGCTGCTTCCATCGGGCGCAACGCTCATCTGCGACCGCGAACGGAACGCTGAGGTGTTCAATGCCGCCATCGGCGGCCTGGGGCTGTTCGGCTGTATCACCGCGCTGACACTCCAGGCGCGACGGGTACATTCAGGGAATATGTGGGAGATCTCAAGCGCGCATCCCACGCTCAGTGAGCTGGTGGAGGCGTTGGAGGGCGCGGCTGAGTGGGCCACCAGCCTCGTGGCCTGGATTGATCCTCAGGCACGCGGTGGCCACTTGGGGCGGGGGATTCTGCGGGCGGCACGCGACCTGGCACCAGATGAGGAGCCACATCCGGCCACCACGCTTGCCCTGGCGCACCAGTTGCCCGCGCCCAGCCGAGCGGCGCGCGTGTGGGAAGCGACGCACCTGTTCCGGCTGCCAGAGCCACTGGCGGGTCGGCTGGCCCGCCGCGGGCAGTGGCGGCGCGGACAGGGTATCAACC
>JADMIN010000901.1 GCA_015478575.1 Ktedonobacterales bacterium
GCGCCACCGCCTGGCTGGATCGCGCCATCGCGACGCTCACCACTGTGGTGGAGGCCGAGCGCACGCCCCAGCACTTGCAGGCACTCGGCGAGGTGCTGATGCGTCGTGGGCGGCTGACCCAGGCGGAGGCACGCTTGCGCGAGGCGCTCGCGCTCGATGAGAGCCAGGCCACGCTCCACGCGGACCTCTCTGGTGTGCTGATGGCCCGCGCCTCTGGCGAGAACCTGGAAGAGCCAGGCCAGCCGACCCAGGAGCAGCAGCGGGCGCTTGCCAGCGACGCGCTGGCCGAGCTACGGCGCACATCCCAGCTCGATAGCTCGCTGCCACACCTGTTCACGCGCATGGGCGCGCTCTACGAGATTCTCGAACAGCCCGACGACGCGCGTATCGCCTTCGAGGAGGCCATCCGCCGCGATCCAGGCGACGCCGACGCCGCCTATGCGCTTGGCTCGCTGCTGCTCAGTCGCCGGCAGCCACGGGAGGCGCTGGCGTTGCTGGAGACCGCGGTGCAGCTCGAGCCATTCGCTGTCCCCTACCGGCTGAGCCTCGCGGGCGCCTACGCCGCGCTCGAGCGCCAGCGCGAGGCCGAACGCGAGCTGGACCTGATTGACCGCTTGGCGCCGGGCCTGCCGCAGGTCACGGAACTGCGCGCCATCCTGGCCCGCGCGAAGAAGAAATAACGCACCACCACGTGCTCATTCTGGAGGGAACGCATGGGAACGCTGGGCTACGCCGCGATGTTCGAGCAGTTCCACCCGACGGATCTGCTGCGCTGGTCGAAGAAGGCCGAGGAGGTGGGCTTCGGCAGCATCATGGCCTCCGACCACTTCCACCCGTGGACACCGCAGCAGGGGCAAGCTGCCTTCGTCTGGGCATGGCTGGGCGCGCTGGGCGCGCAGACGAGCCGCGTGCGTTTCGGCCCTGGCGTCACGGCTCCTGGCTATCGCTATCACCCGGCGGTGTTGGCGCAGGCCGCGGCCACGCTGGAGGCGATGTTCCCTGGGCGCTTCTGGCTGGGGCTGGGGGCGGGCGAGGCACTCAACGAGCATATCGTAGGCGATTACTGGCCTGAAGCCCCCGTGCGGCTGGCCCGGCTGGAAGAGGCCGTCGAGGTCATCCGCAAGCTCTTCAGTGGCAAGGTGGTCAAGCATCACGGCGAGCACTTCACGTTGGAGAGCGCGAAGCTCTACACGCTGCCCGACACGCCGCCGCCGCTCTACATCGCGACCTCTGGCCCGGTCAATAG
>JADMIN010000902.1 GCA_015478575.1 Ktedonobacterales bacterium
CCACTGGCGCGGCACACCCCGACTGCGCAGGAAGGCGCGCGCCTCTGGCGCGCCGGTATGGGCGGCGGCTTTGAGCGCGGTAATGCTCAAGGTCTCCCCGCGCGCCACCATCTGCGCAAACGCCTCCTCTAAGCGCTGCTGGACGGACATGGCGCGCAGGCGGGCGCGTTCGGCGTTCTGTGGGCAGTGCGCCTGCACAAACGCACAGGCCGCTTTGTAATTGACCTGTGCCGCCCGCTTCAGCGAGAGGCCGGTGATAGGCAGGCCCTGTTCCTGCATCGAGCGGAACGCCGCCTCGAGCTTGGCCTGTTGCTCGGCATGTTGGCGCTGGTGGTACTGCCGTTGCCCGGCCGTGATGGGCTTACGCGGTCGGCCTCTCGCCGGAGACGTGGCTACTGTGAGCGTTTCGGGCGAGGATACAGCTCCGGTAGCAGTCATCGTCTCATACAGGCGCCGCAAGGTCACGATGGCGCGCTGTTCGGCATCATAGACCGTTCCGGGCGAAAGACCGAGCAAGCGGGCGGTCTCTTCTCGGCTGTGGCAGCGCGCGTCCGCCGGGTCTAAGCCATAGCGCAGGGTGAGGACGCGCCGCCGCCGGTCGGAGAGCATCGCCAGCAGTGGCATGAGTTGGCGGCACCGCTCGTCGTACTGCCGCTCCTGTTCTTGCTCTCCAGCAGACAAAAGCAGCGCGGGGGCGGGGATAGCCTCAGCAAAGGTCTCGCCCTCGGCGTTGCGCATGGCATCCAGTCGCATGGTCTGCATCCAGGCGTACTGCTGGGCGCGTCCGGTCTTATGGATATAGTGCCATGTGGAGTTAGGCATGTGGATGGGCGCATCGGTGCCGATGGCGCGCGAGAAGGCGCTGCGTACCACGGTGCCGACATAGCGGGAGAGCGATTTGGCGATGGGCATGGTGGCGCACTTGTCGATGGCCTGCATCAGCGCGAGGCTGCCCTCCTGCACCAGGTCATCAAAGGTGATGACGCGATAGCGGCGGTCGTACTGCTTGGCCAGCGTCAGCACGCGCGGCAGGTAGCCCTCGATGAGGCGTGCTTTGGCGGCGGGCGCGCGGGAGGCCACGCGCAGGTCAGCGAGTAAGCGAGCTTCTTCCTCGGCAGTCAGGCGAGGCAGGCGCTCGATGCTGGCATACGGGGACAGAAGTTCGTGGGTGGGAGAGTCGGTGGTATGTTCCTGATGATGCTTGCTATGGGGTACTAAGCCTAAAAGGACAGTGGTACTACAACTC
>JADMIN010000166.1 GCA_015478575.1 Ktedonobacterales bacterium
TATAGGTGCTCTGCCACGCACATTCACATACAACCGCTAATATTTCTCCATCGCACGTGTCCAATACAGTAGGTGCTAGACACATGCCTCCCCACCTTCATTGCATACCACCGCCAAGTGGAGAGGGCTGAGAAGCGCCGTATGTGAAGGAGAAGCCGCCGTGCCGATCAACTGTTTCGTTCAGCGTCGCCCTCGCGAGCCACCGTCCCCGACACGTACACAGTTTTGTGATCGCTATTCCCCGCGACTCAGGAGGTCTTCCATGAATTCCCACGACCGGTCGTCAACAAAGCAAGAGGTCCGTAGTGCCTGGGGTTCAGCCAGTACACCATGGACCTCTCCTGAGACGCGCCTTCCAGCCACACATGCAAGCATGTCTGGCTCAATCAGCCTAGCCAAGCAGATAGAGGAGTTCGCCCCATGCATCCGTTATACCACGTTTTCCGCCATTGGCAACAGGCAGCGCAGGGAACTTTCGCGCGCCCGCGCACCCTTCTTGTCCGTGGAATGCTTGCCATGTGTATGCTGCTGCTCAGCATCAGCGTGATGGTCGGTGTCGCCGCGCCGCACGTCTCCGTAGGTCACGTGCTCGCGCGGAACGTGCTCGCGTTTAGCCCGCATCCGCAGGGCCCGTGCCCGGGCGTTCCTTCGGATTGCTAGCGCGTGGATGGTTCGCTCTGTCGCAAGGCAGGGTGTAGTGTGGGTGGGGGCTGGCAAGCTACAAGGTGCTGGTCAGCCCTCTCTCGTCTCTTTTCAGTCTATCCCTCGCCATACGCGGCACGCTGACTCCCTGCCCGCTCGTCCTCTTCCCCCAGAGACATCCCTCATTCCAACCTTCGTACGACGGCGCGCCTCAACGCGCCCAGATCGTTCGTCGCTTCCGCCCGCCCATCAGCCCGCGTGGGAGAGCACGCGCCCTGATGTCTAGCGATATACTTTGAGGGCCGCCGACTTCTCGTGTTTCCACACATGTTCTCGCTGAATAAGGTATAGTTGGTAGCGTGGTGATTGTGTCGTCGTAGCGGATCCGCGCGTGAGGCACGACACTGGCAAGCATACTTGCTCGCTCCGCGTGGCCTTGTCTTTCGGTTAGCATGTGTGCTACTGGAGGCTCCTATGCTACTGTCTGAGCCAGATAACGAACGCTGGCGCCATGAGCAAGGATATTGTCCTCACGTCGCTGGCCTTCTCATTCACTGGCACTCCCTCCTCCACCGCGGTGGCCTCACCCTACAAGGTTATCGTGATCTCCATGGCGAGATGCGGCAGTGCGCGCGCCGGAGGATGTCTGCCCACCAGCGTTTGCACCTTCACCTGCTCCTTGCGATGATCTGTGTCGCGGATGTGGCGGACGGTTACACAGAGGCCCTGGCGTGGATTGATCCCGCGCTCGAACTGGCAGGTGCGCTGCGAGATTCTCCCACACGCATTCATCTCCTGTATCTGCGTGGCGGTGTGCATTGCATGCTCCTGCGCTACCGTGTTGGTGTGGAGGATTACTGGAACTGCCTCCTCCTGTTGCGTGCGCGGACGGAACGGACCGGCCAGAGCGACATTTCGCTCGAGTTGGACGTGGTGGCAAGACTCGCTGGCTTTAAGTTCTTTCTCGGCGATTATGAAGCGGCTGCGTCTTTGCTCGAGACCTCCCGCCGCCTCATCGAGCGCACCCCCAATCCGGGAATAAGCGCCGGAACGGCGGCGTGGCGTACCGCGCTGCTGTTGCGTTGGCGCGGTCAGCCAGAGCGTGCCCTGCCCCACGCATTGGCCGCTTATCACGCCTACGCCCCCACGGATCGCCGTGAGGCTACGGGACGTATCCAGGCGGTTGTCGCCGAGATTGCGCTGGATATTGCCAATACCTGTAGTCCTGATGGCCTCAGCGCACGCTATGATGAGTATGTTGATATGGCTACTCGCTTTGCGGAGAACGCGCTCCATTTCGCTCAGGCCGCCGCTGATGCTCCTGGCCACGGACTCGCCGTGCTCGCCGCGATGCGCTGTAGCGCGGCACGTGGGGAGAACTTCGATCGCGTGCATGTCATCGAGTCTGTCCTCAGAAGCGCCGAGTCACTGCATGATCCAGCGTTGCTGGGGCAGGCTTATACCGCGATGGGAAGCGAGTTCGACTTGCTGGAATGCGAGGCTCTCGCGGCCAATTGCTATCGCCAGGCACTCGGTGTCTTGGCTGGCACCGACGTCCCCGCGTTAGGTATCTGGGCCTGGCGCGGCTTGGATCCAGATGCTGGACCATTTGCCTTTTGTTGACCCACACGCTCGCGTGCCGTTGCGTTTCGACTGCTTCAGTGGATGTGCCATTGATCAGAGCGTGGGCCGGGACGCATTGACGCTTTCCGGCCCGTTGGTCATGTTCACCGCTCTCCATACATGCCCTGTGACCTCTCCTCCTCATACGCGGCGAGCAGCGGCGTGAGCGCCGAACCAAACTCTCGCCGCAACTCGCTGATCTGGTGCGTGAGGCCCCCAGCGACGGCCAGGCCAAGCGCCCGCCGCGCCACATCCTCCCATGCGTCTCGCGCCCCCGCCGCCCAGAGAATCCTGGCGGACACCTTCAGCAGCATCGCGCGGTGCAGTGGCCCTATGAACGGAACCGTCTCCATCCGCGCCACCTGGGCCTCCATCACCTGGCTCGCCCGCGTGAGATTGCCATGGCGCAGGTAGGCATGCGCCTCTGAGCGGCGCGTCATGACGACCCAAAGGGGATCGAGCGGATTCGCCCGCCGCTGGCAGATCCGCTCCACCTGATCGGCCAGGCCCGCGACCTCGGACACCGCGAAGCGCGGCAGACCAAGCAGCGCGTCAATCTTGTCGCGATAGACGTGGATCAGGTGCTCGTCCGGCTCCTGTTGGGCCGCTTCGAACGCTTCCGCCTCCAGGCAGCGGGTATGCGCCTGTCGGAAGAGTCCCAGATTGTGGTAGGCGACGGTCTCGGCACGGATCGCCTGAACGCGCAGGCACGCCAGCCGCTCGCGCGAGCGGCTGTCCGCGTCGAGACTCTCCAGTACGCTCCGCGCGCGCTTCGCCGCATACAACGCATCCGCGGGGCAATTCAGCACACACTGCGCGTCATGCAGCAGAAAGCAGAGGTCCACAAAGGCCAGCGCGTCTCTGACAGGCTCCAGTCGCCGCAAGAGATCGGCGCAGACATCGCGCACGGCATGATAGGTCTGCCGCGCGAGCAGTGGATCGTTGGTGAAGGTGGCGGCGTGGTGCGCCGCGCCCACCTCCGCCACGCGCGCGCGCACCTCTCCCTCTTCCGCGCGCGCCCCTGGCGCACGGGTCGCCAGCATGCGCGCCCCGCGCAGCCGACGCAGGCTCGCCAGATACATATGCTGCCGCACCGCGTCACGCCGCTCAGGATCAGCGGGCAGCGCGGCGGCGATCTTTTCCGCGACCCGCGGGCTTGGGACGCGGAACGTCCCTGAGTCCTCCGTGCCAGTGTTGAGCAGATAACTCAGGTATTGTGGCGAGATGCCCGCGGCCAAGGCCAGCCGCCCTTTGCTTCCCCGTGTAGTGAGAGTACTCCGCAACAGGGCGATATACACCTCGCGATGCGCCTGCTCCTCTTGTGCCAGTTCGCTGCGATTGATGCTTGGCCTCCTTCCTGGCCAACTCCATATCAGCACCCATTTAAACAACACCTCTCCCTCGGCAATGGTAGTCTCGCACCAGCGGACCTCCCCCACCAAGCGCCAGAGCGGGCGCTGATTTCCCCGCCGCCTCGCATGGTTGCCAGTGGGGTATCTCATGGGGGAAGCGGGCAGTCGAGGTTCTGACCGAGAGGAGGTGGGGAGGGGATGCTGGCTCGCATGGCGAGAACACGCGGCCAGCGGTTGTGGCCACGCGATGTGGCCAGAAAGCGAGCACGGCCTGATGTACGCGCTCGCCAGCCAAGACACACGCCAGGCCTACGCGCTACAGGCGCCTTGCCACCGCGCCAGCGACAACCGGTGCGGCTCCATCGTCGTCGTGAACTCCGCATGGAAGGACTACACCGCATGTCTACGTTAGTGGCTCATGATTCCCGCGGGCAAGCGTGCTCCCCTCGGCGCGCCGCCAGTCCGCGGCGCGCGCTGCTCTGCCTTGGCCTCCTCCTCTTCGCCTGCGTGGTGCTGCTGGGAGGGCTAGCGGCCTCTCACCTGACCGTCGTGCGCGGTGCCCCAGTGCCAGCGGGCATCGCTGATGCTCCGTCGCCCTCTGTGCAGTGCCCCGGCACGCCGATGCGCTGCTAGCCCGCGCGTAGGCGCGCCGCGTGCGCCGTGAATCTTCCAGACGCCCTGGCACGTGTGATCGCGCCGCCGGGGCGTTCCGCGTGTCGCGGAGCGTGTGTCGCATACCACCAGATACTGACACCACGCGGGGCACTTTCTCCGCTGGCCCTCGGTATTCCCCTCGGTCATACTGGCGCGGCACGACTGGCGGCCCAGACCTTCCATCCCGTAGGCCAACAGTCACGTACATCGCCATTCAACGGTATCGAGTCGGCTTGGGGGTGTCTTGGAGAAGCGGGTCGCGCTCGTGTATACTAGCTTCGGTGTCTCAGCGGGAGGATGACTTCTGTGAATCCCCCCACGCCACGCGCCGAGGGCGCCCGTCTCTCGCGACGGTGCGGCGGATGCGCCAGGAACAGGGTGCGGCCATCTGGGGTCGCGCGGCGCGATGCGGTGAGACACAGAGGCTGTCGTGAGATAGCGAGGTGGCCGCCACCTCGTCCGCGAGAAAGGCAGAGGCAGAGGTATGGCGTTGAGAGGGTCGGCACGCGCGCGCCGCGCACTGCTATCACTGCTCACCGTGCTGACGCTTGCCGGGGGGCTGGTAGTGCCAGTCGCTCAGGCGAGCGCGAATCGCTCAGCACTCCATGTCGTGCTCATCACAGCGAAGAATTTCACGTATGAGGTGCCCGCTACCATCCCGGCCGGGCTGGTGGAATTCATCTTCGAGAACCGGGGGAGCCAGACGCATGAGGCGCAATTCTTCCGCCTCAAGTCTGGCGCGACGGAGAGTAAACTCATCACCGCGCTGGGAAAGCCCGATATCAAGCCCACGCTCGCTATCGCCGCCGGCGCGGGAGGTGCCGCGAGCGTCCTCCCCGGCGGACGGCAGGATGTGATCCTCAGTTTGCGCCCTGGCCGTTATGTGGCCGCCTGTTTCGAAGCCGGATCTGACAACATTCCCCACTTCCTCAAGGGAATGCATAAGAGCTTTGTCGTCACCAGCAACGCTCGCGCGGCGAGTGATAACGATGACGCGCTGCTCAACGGCGCGCCACGCGCGGATAGCGTGGTGGTGTTGCGCGATTACCAGCTCCGCCTGCCCGCGGTGATCAGCCGCGACCGGCCGCTCATGCTGCGGGTGCGCAACAACGGCCCACAGACCCACCAGATGGAGATCACCAAGCTCAACGCTGGCAAGACACTCAAGGACTACCTACGCGCCTTACAATCGTCATCAGGCACCCCGCCAGGGAAAGCCGCGGGCGGCATTGATGCGCTCGCGCCCTTTACCAGTGGCTGGGTCGAGTTGCGTCTCGCGCCTGGCAACTATGTCGCGGCCTGCTTTGTTCCTGATATCAAGACGAACAAACCGCATGCCGAGATGGGCATGGTCGCCGCGTTCACGGTGCGGTAGGTGCTGTCGGTCAGTAGGTGCTGGTGGTCATATGAGCGGGGCCGTGTGGTCCGCGGTCCCGCTCACCCTCACCCGCGCTCGCGGTCCTCGGCCAGATCCAGGGCGAGGATGCTGGCCAGGATCAGCGCGTCATCCTGGCCAGCGGCGACCTCCACGGCATAGGTGTTGCGCAGGGAGAGCCAGCGCTTCGAGACCGTAGCCACCACCGCACCGCCACGGGTGATGGTGTACTCGTGCTCAAAGAGATTGCCCTTGATCTCCAGGTCATCAGGGCCAGGGACATCCACGGTGAAGCGGTCGCCAAAAGGTGTGAAGAGATGCTTGCGCACTTCGGCTAGCTCCTGGCCGCCACGGGTGATCTCGTAGGTCGGACGCAGCGCGATCAAGCGCCGGGTGATGCTCGCCACCTCGTTGCCCGCCGCGTCATGGAGCGTCACCCGGTGGCGCAGCGCGAGCAGCGTGTGATCCACGCGAAAGACCGGCTGGCCGGATTCGTCGGTGATGTCCGCCTCCTTCACCAACTGAAAGAACTTTTCGCGGATGACATAGCGCATAGCGTTCAC
>JADMIN010000167.1 GCA_015478575.1 Ktedonobacterales bacterium
GCCTGGAACTGCTGTGCGGTCTCGAAGCGCGTATGCCCCGTATCGCCGAGCGTCTGCACCATCGCCTGGATGGCCGCATACGCCATCTTCTGCTGGTCAATCGCGCTGGTGACGACATAGTGCTTGGTGATGGCATCCCACGCTTGGACGATGAGATACTCGTTATTGACCTGACTCTGCGCGGTCCGCGGCGCGACGTAGTCGGACCGATGCACGTATTGGTTGCCGAACCAGCCAGCGCCAAAGGCGAGAATCACCAGCAACGAGGTGATGAGCGTTCGCGCCACGCCTTGATCGGCATATTGCTGGCGGCTCGCGGCGGGATCCTGGCGCGGCGGCTGGGAGTCCATCATGGTAGGGTCATCGAGCACGTGTGCCTCCGATGTGTTCTCGCGCCGCGAGCAGCCCGAGTGAAATATGCGAGTGCCTTCCGTCGAGCGCGGGCGCGATGGCGCAAGCGGCGATAGCGTAAGCGGGGCGATTCCGCACTCACTGTGATATACGTATGGATATCCGCCTATGTCTCTGATGGGCCGCGAAAGCGCGAAGGATGCCAGAGGCGCGGCGTATCCACCCAAGCCCAGGCTTTCGGCCTACACGAGAGAAGAGCCAGGGCACCGGGTGATGCCCTGGCTCGACCGCCGCATGTGGCACGTAGAGTGGCTTGGCGCTCATCCTAGCGCTCAGGATGAGAGCGTATAGATGCCGACGTTGGGCCAGTTGATATCCACCATTGCCTCAATCTGGTTCAACCCAAAGCCCCGCACCTTCGGTCGCACACGCCAGGCGGTCTTCGACTGCTGATAGGGAATCCACGCCCCTGAGTTGACGATGAGTTGTTCCGCCTGATTGTACTCGCTCATCCGCTTGCCCACATCCTGCTCGCGATCGGCCTGTTTGAGCAGCGCATCCAGGCTCGCGCTGCTCCAGGAGCCGACATTGTTCGGCGCCCCAGTAACGAATTGGAGGCTCGTCCAGTCCTGGGGATCAGGGTAGTCGGCAACCCAGCCGATGGTCCACATTTGATAGGGATTCGTCGAGAGTGTGGGATCGTTCTTGTCGAACGAGTAGAGGTTCTGCCCCATCGTCCCGCCGTCGAGTGGCTGCGCCTGGACGTTCAGCGGAACCGTCTTGCCGTTGAGTTTATACGCCAGCGCCGCGTTCCAAGCCGCGGCGGCCTGTTTGATGATACTCACCCGTGTCGCGTTGCCCTGGTTGCAGACCACGGTGATCGGCAAGGGATTCGGCCCGGTGATATACGCGCAATAGTCATGCGCCGCGCCGGAATCGCCCGATGGACCGCCGCACGTGGCCTGCGCCTGCTGAAGCAGTTGCTGGGCAGCCGCCTGATTGCCGGTGATGGATTGCGTACTGTCGGGCGCGGGATTCTTCAAACCAGGCGAGAAGCCCGGCATGCCCTGCGGGATGACGTGATTGGTGGGAATAGCGCCGCCGTTCTCGATGCTATCCACCAGATACTGCTTGTTCAGCGCAAGATCGAACGCCTGGCGGACTTGAAGATTATTGAAGGGCGGCAAGCGGAAATTCAAGCCAAAGTAATCCGTCTGCAAGCTGGGCACTTCGTTGAAGTCACCCTGCCCGCGCGCGCGGCTGTATTGATCCGCTGGTACGTCCGTATAGTCGTTGTTGCCCTGACGATACGCCTGGTATTCCTCTTCCAGCGATCCAACCGCCGGTCGGATCACTTTGCGCAGCGTCAACGTCTTGCCCCAGGCCGCCTCCCAATACTGGTTGGGGACGAGGGTGAGCTGCTTGCCCTGACCATACGACTGCACCTGGAAGGGGCCGGAGGTGCTCCCCTGATCCAGGTGATCCACCCACAGTCCGCCCCCATACGCTGGCTTCTCGACCAGCGAGCGTTCGAGCGGGGCCGACGTCGGGTAGGTGAGCGCCTCGAGGAAGAAGGCCACCGGCGCGTCCAACCGGATACGCAGCGTCTGCGGATCGAGCACATTTAGCCCCTTGTTGGGGTCGTTGCCGGTCCCGATGAGGCTAGAGATCGTGCCAGCCTCGCGCGCTGGAGCGCCGAGGATGTGAATCAGGTAGCTCGTGGCAATCGGCTGGCACAGCCCATTGCCGCGTGGCCCAGACCCATAGGTGTTGGCGTCCAGCTTTTTGCAGAGGTTCGGATCGAGCGAGCGGTCAATGCCATAGGCGAAATCCGCTGCGGTCAGCGCCGCCCCATCATTGAATTTGAGGTTGGGGCGGAGGTGGAACGTGTAGATGGTGCCAGTGGAGTCAACTTCTGGCATGCTCGTGATGGCATCGGGAATCACGCGCAGGCCGCTGCTGAGCGTCACCAGATTGGTGTAGAGCATCGAGACGGTACCGATATCCACCAGATATTGGGTTGTTGCCGGATCGAGGATCTCATCATGGCTGATCGTGGGGTGCGAGGGATCAGCCGCGTTGGTGGCATAGTACGGCCACACAAAGGTCTGGTCCGCGGCGCGCGTCGCGCCATTGCCGCTACCAAGGCCGCAGGCCGCCAGCACTACCGGCAGCAGCCCAGCGACCACGATCAGCGCCCCTATTGTGCCACGGCCTGGTCGCCGTCCACGCGCTCCCATCGCTGTTCCCCGTCCCTCATGTGGCGTTCCGTGCAGTCCACGCATGGTTTCGTTCCTCCCAACCCATCCCAACACACCGCTCGATGTCCTTTATCTTCGCTCGCGCGGCGCCGGTTCGCGCGCCGTGAGTTGTGTCTCGCATGCCTCGCGATTGTACGAAAACATCGGGCACCTGTCAATTCATTGGCCGGATTCGGCGACCCTCTGGCATGCGGCTCACGCTCGCCTGTGCTCCGCATGATACAGTACCCGATACACTACGCGAGTATAGCATGGCATGGCGTGGGCATGGAGGGGGAGGCGCCGATGGTGGATGGAGACGCGGGCGCGGGTATGCCGAGCGCGCGATTCAGCGGCTGGCGCATGGTGGTGATTTTCGGCGTCATTGCCTTCGTGGGCTTGAATCTGCGCTCTGTGATTCTGGCCGTGCCTCCCGTCTTGCCCCAGATCCAGCACGACCTTGGCCTCTCCTACACCGCGACCGGCCTCCTCACCTCGCTCCCCGTGCTGCTGATGGGTGGGGCGGCGTGGCTGGCGGGGATGCTGATCGCGTGGCGCGGCGGGCGCTTCACCGTCGCGCTCGGCCTCGCGCTGCTGGCGAGCGGCTCGCTGCTGCGCGCCGCGGTGCCGGGTGTTGTGCCGCTCTATCTCTGCACGGTGGCACTCAGTCTGGGCATCGCGCTGGCGCAGACGACGATTCCCGTGCTGGCGCGGCAGTGGTTCCCACGCCAGATCGGCCTCGTGGCCGCACTCTATACCGATGGGCTGATCGTCGGCGAGACACTAGGAGCCTCCTTGACCGTACCGGTGGTACTGGGGCTGTTGGGACCATATGCCTGGGCGGACAGCTTCATCTTCTGGAGTGTGCCTGTGGTCGTGGCGCTCGCCCTCTGGCTCTGGCTCGCGCCGCCCGCCCCACCGATGGCGCGCCGCGACGGTGGGGCCGCCCGCGCCACGCCGCCACGAGGCGCACGAGTTGGGGGGTGGCATCTGGGCCTGGTGCTGGGGGCGGGCAGCCTCGTCTACTTTGGCATGAACACCTGGATCGCGCCCTACAACCTGGCACAGGGGGCCGCCGCCGCGACGCCCCTGTCGTTGACCGTGCTCAACGCCGCACAGCTCCCAGTGAGCCTGGCAATGACGCTGGTGGCGCAGCGGCTGGCTGGGCGCCGCTGGCCGTTTGTCGCCGCTGGCGTGGTTTCTCTGGTCGCCACCGCTGGCTGGGTCTGGACACCCGTCGCGCTGCAGCCCATCTGGGCCGCGCTCCTGGGGGGCAGCGCGGCGTGTGTCTTCGTGCTGGCCATCGCCCTGCCGGCGCTCTTGGCGGATGCGCACGAGGTCGCGCGGCTGACCGGCATCACGCTGACCATCAGCTACAGCTTCGCCTTCCTGGGGCCGTTGGTCGGCGGCGCACTCTGGGATCTGGGCCAGCAGGCGCCGCTGGCGTTCGTGCCGGTGGGCGCCGCCGCGGTGGTGCTCATCGTGCTCGGGGCGTTACTGCCCCCACGCGCTAGGTTCGGCATTCTCGCCGAGGCGATGGAAGGGGTGGCGGCTCCCGATGGTCCGCTGTCGGCTCGTGCGCGTTAGCCGCTAGTCGTCGTGCGCGCAGCCGCCACCACAACTGCCGCCACAGCATCCCCCGCCGATGTTCTCACCGAAAGACGCATCCTCCCCGTCGCCACCGTCATCATAGCTGCCAAACTCGTTGTAGTCATCGGCGCCACCATCGTGTGCCCGCGCGAAGACCGAGAAGAGTTTGCGCACCTGTGTCCCATGACACCGCGTGCAGACGATCTCAGATTGAGACGCCTCGTAGCTCGTAAGCAACTCGAATTTGCCGCGGCAGCTCGCGCAGTAATACTCGTAAAGGGGCATGGTTGGCGTTCTCCTGTGGTTGAGTGGCTGATATCTCTCCTCCGCGGTATTATATCGCGCCCCGTAGCAGATCAGGCAAAGGCGGGAGAGAGTGGCGGCCCAGCGAAGACGAAAAGGAGAAGACGGAACGGATGGGAGGGCGGCCAAGCGCGCTGGCTCGCCGTGCGCCTGGTCGAGAGAGAACATCTCAGACACATGCCTACCGCGCCGCCTAGAGCGCGACGCCGGAGTAATCGAGACGGGGCGATGTAGCGGGCCTTACGGGCGGCGGTTCCCTGCCGCGCCGTTTGCGCTGGTCAGCTCACGCCAGGTCTCGCGCGTGGCGGGATATAGCCCCACCACGGCGGCGGCCACGAGCAGCAGCATGCTCGGCAGCAGGAAGAAGCCAGCCCCTTGGATTAGCGGCACCGTCATGCTCAGCACAAACACCGCGCAGGTGCAGAGCAACCCCAGCGCCGCGGCACGCGCGCCCGGCTCCTTGGCACGCTGGTGCAACCACGCGCCCGCGATGCCGCCAGCATAAAACGCCAGCACCGTCGTCATCACCAGCGCCATGCGCGCGGGCGTCATCAGCGTGATCGTCTCGCAGCGCAGTTTGCTGGCCCGCACGCCGTAGCACACCTCGCGCTGGCCGATCAGCGCGATGATAAAGTAGAGACTGGCAATCACTGCCAGCCCGCCAGCCGCCAGCGCCAGCCCCACCTCGGTCCGTGCGATACGACTCATATCCGCTCTCTCCCCTTGGCTGGTGGGAACGGGCGCGCGTGCCCCAGCCGCGCCTGCTCCATCTCGTAGATCGCTCTTGCTCTTTAGCATACCGCACGGCCTACGCGCGCGGCCACGGCCTCAGCGTATCGTCGCCACTGGGCTTTCAATCCGCCAGGGGTACCCCCAGCACCACTGGCTCGTGCTCGGTCACCACGCCGCGCGCGCTGGCCGCCCGCGCCACACGCCACTCGCTCCACCGCGCCGAGCAGATGAGCGCGAGCACGGCGAGACTCGCACCCGCCAAGATATCCAGCAGATAGTGGTTGCCGGTGATGAGCACCGCCAGCGCCATCAGTGGCGCCAGCGCGATGCCCGCGGCGCGCAGCCAGCGGGCGCGCGCGCTGACAGCCACCGCCACGCCCGCGATCAGCGCCCAGCCTACATGCAGACTGGGCATGGCGGCGTAGGGATTGTAGAACAGCCCCACTGAGGAGCCATCCATGTTGAAGCCAGCGGCCTTCAGGGTATCCACAAAGCCCGGCAGGTAGCGCGGTGGCGCGACGGGTAGCACGACGTAGACGGAGAGGCCGAGCAAAGCCGAGAGCAGGAAGGCGTTCCGAAACCAGCGGTAGGCCCAGGGCCGAGTCCAATAGAGCCAGACAGCGACCGTTATCAATACGGGCAGATGCGCACCGAGGTAGAAGAGATTCGCCGCTTGCGCCAGCCAGGGATGCGCCAGGGCGAGGTGCTGCGCGGGCGCCTCCGGGCTGAGGTGGAGCGCTCGCTCGATAGCGAGCAACTGGTCGGCATGCTGGCGCGCCGCGCTCTCGCGCCCACGGACGAGACCGCGAGTGAAGAAGTAGGCCAGCGTGACCAGCGCGACCAGGGCGACCTCGCGCAGCGCGTGGCGCGGGCTGGGGTGGGTGGTCGCCGCCCGCGCGGCGGGAGCGGGCCAGGGCTGCCAGAGCGGTGTGTTCATGGTCATCCATCGCTAGTCTTGCGCGCACCTCTAGAGAGCACTACGT
>JADMIN010000168.1 GCA_015478575.1 Ktedonobacterales bacterium
CACCACACCATGCAGGTAGACCGCTGGCATGAACTGCTGGCGGTTGGCGACCATGACGGGCAGCAGCCAGAGCTGGAGCGCGAAGAGCGCGAGCATCAGGGCGATGAAGAGCAGAATGTTGCCGAAGGGGCCACGCGCGCCGCTATTGGGCAGCACCGCGTCTGGTGCGAAGGTATAGGCGGAGAGCCAGATGCCCGCGATGACGACCGAGAGGCCCAGACTGAGGCGCACCAGCAGATCGCGCGTCGGCCCCAGAATCCGCCCAGAGAGGACCAAGGGGCAGAGGACGGCGAAGCCGAGCATGCCCGCGCCGATCAGGATGGCGATCATGCCAACCGCGGAGATATCAATGCTCTGTGGTTGAAACCAGAGCTTGTTGAAGAGATAGCGCTGGCCAGGCGTGGGCCAGTAGGTGACGGTGCCATCGGGGTGTTTGATGGCGTCGGGCAGGAAGTGGCTCCAGCCGGCGAAGCCAAGGAGATTGGTGCCATAGATGCCAACGGAGACCTGATAGACCAAGAAGGTGCCGAACGAGGCGATGCCCGCGCCCACCACGGCGAAGATCGGCCAGGGCAGCAGCGGGCGCGGATCGTAGAGCAACGAGATCTCGAGGCACAAAAAGCCGATGCCGAAGGCCAGCAGACCGAGATCAAGGAAGCCCTGCTCCATGCGTGCCAGCGTGGAGAGCGTCACCACGGTATAGATATAGCTCGGCAACTGGCCGAGCAGAATGGCCGTGACAAAGAAGAAGCCCGTGGCAATCAGCATCGCCCGCGCCCACGACATCGGCTTCTCATGTTCACGCACCGGCAGCGAGGCCGTACCCTGCATGGAGCGTCATCCCTTCCACATGATTTCTACGTTCCCACTCAACGACGCGCGCCCCGGCCCGCCCGCGATGGACGGCGCGGAGCGCGGCTGGGGGGCATCGTGCTACTTCACCTCAGCCCAGGCCAACATGCCAGGGTGGATGCTACAGTAGTACGGGTAGTCGCCCGCCTTGGTAAAGGTAAAGCTAAACGTGCCGCTGCCTTGATTCAGCGAATCCGACTGGAAGGTCTGCGGCGGCGTGGTGCCGGGCCGCGTCACCACGGTATGCGGCGCGTTGGAAACATTGGTCCACGTGACCGTCGTGCCCATGCTGATGATGACATTCTGTGGCGAGAAGCCCCACGGCTGCGCGCCCCCCACCATATTCATGATTTGCAAGTTGACCTGCTTCTTGCCCGTGTCGTCGGTGAACTGGTTCGCCGGGGGCTTGGAGCCGCCCTTCTCCTGCTCGTGATATTGCGCGATCTGCGTGGGATTGGAGAGCGAGCCGAGCACATAGCTGAAGCCGTTGACGTTGGGCAGGCCCTTGGTCGCCAGGTACGATGGGTCGGAGGAACGGATGAAGGAGACCAGATAGCCAATATCTTCTTCGGTGAGCGAGCCGCCGAAGGTGTTGAGCCAGGCGGGCATCGCGAGCTTACCGGGGTTGGTGGGGTCGCCAGGGATGCCGCCGGAGATGATGCGCGTCAGGTCGTCATCTGAGAGGGTGTTGACATCGGCGTTGTTGTTGAGCTTGGGGCCGTCAATGCCCTGCCCCTGGAAGCCGTGGCAGGTGGCGCAGTATTGGGCGAAGATGGCCGCGCCACGTCGCAGCGTCAGGTCGTACTGCGCGGAGGTCTGGTCCGCCTGCACCTGCTGTTGGTTGACGAACAGGATGGGCATGATGAGGCCGAGCGCCATGATGAACAGCAGCGTGCCAAAGCCCGTCTTGGAGACGGGATTGCCACGGGTATACGTAATGTAGATCAGCGCGGAGACCAGCAGGCAGACTCCGGCCAATCCGAACCCCACGCGGCCAGGGAGCACGGTCGTGATGCCCAGCAGCGCGAACAGCACACTCAGCGCGACGCCAACGGCGACGGCGAAGAAGCCAGGGTTACGCGAATTCTCCATATGTTCGCTATCCTCGTCGTTAGGATCTCGTCGTTACGGCGGCTCGTTACTGCGCCGAGCAGTCAATGCCCGGCACACGCAAGACGCGCGTGCCGGTATCTGGGCGCTCGACATGCTGGTTGAGCTTGCCGGTATCCACCACCACGTTGCCCGCCTTGTCGAAGCTCATGCTGAAGCGATCCAGACTGCGGGGCGCGGGGCCGTCCAGATACTCGCCGTCCACGTTGTAGTGCGAGCCGTGGCAGGGGCACTTGAAGCTGTTGCAGTCATCACGGTAGGGGACCTTACAGCCCAGGTGGACACAGACCTGATAGAGGGCGGCCCAGTAGGAGCCGTCGCCATCCACCGTCCAACTCTGCGCGTCAAGGAACTCGTTGAGCGTATCCCCTTGCAGCAGGAAGAACGTCTTGTCGCCCGGCAGCAGGTGCATGATGTAGGCTTTGGCGCCTGACTCGTAGAAAATCCCCGCTTGGTCGAGGATAAAGTCTTTCTGCATCGCGCCCTTGTAGGTATCTTTGCCCTTGAGCGTGATCGCCGCGCCGAACTTGCCGGCCAGGTTCGGGTAGAGCATCGTGAGCGCGCCGTAGGCGGCCTCGGCGCCGACGAGACCAAGCGAGAGGCCGACCGCGCGTCGCAACAATTGGCGTCGGCTGAGGCCGCGCTTGGCAACCTCAGCGGATTCGGCCCCGCCGCCCGTGAGCACCTCATACTCTTGTGGTGTTCGTGGTGTTTGAATACTCATGCGCTCCAGCGCCCCTCTCGGTTTACCTGATGGCCCGCTCGTCGTGGGCTTTCCACGCGCGCGTGTGGGCTACAGATCGAAGTAGACATGCTGCCACGGCCAGATCCACTGCCAGCCGGAGCCACGGAAGAAGCTGCCCGCGAGCGTCGTCACCGCGAAGAAGATCGCGAAGATGGTGAAGAGCGCGATCGAGAGCTTGCGATCATCATAGGCGCGGCTCGGATTGCGGTCCACATAGGGCAGCAAGGCCAGGCCTACCAGCACGAAGCCAGGGATGAGCACACCGGCCACCGTCGGTGGGAAGTAGTGCAGGATCTCTTGGAGGCCAAGGAAGTACCACGGCGCCTTGGCGGGATTCGGCGTCAGGTTGGGATCGGAGTGCGCGCGCAGTGGCGCGTCAATCGCGAGGCTGGTGATCGTCAGCATCGCGGTCATCAGCATGGCGGCGAGGAACTCGCGCACGAGCAGGTGCGGCCAGACGAAGACCGAATCTTCGAGTTGCTTCTCAATGCGCGTGACCGATTCCTGGCGCACGACCGCGAGTGTGCGGTAGCGCTTCTGCGTGGCCGCGGGTCGCCCGTTGCCATTGCCGTTGGTCGCCGTCGTCACCGGCTCAGTGGTGGTCATCTGTCTGTACCCTCGTTCCTCACGTTCGGTGGGGCGTCGCCACGGAGGGCAATGGACCCACGAAAGGCAATGGACTCACGCGCGCCTAGTTGGGCAAGGCGACCGGCGTCTGTTGCTGCGCGCGCGCCAACTCGAGCTCGCGGCGCGAAGGCGGAGGCGGGCCGGCTTCGCCCCCATCTTTGCGGATACGCCAGAAGTGAACCGCCATTAGCACCGCCCCGACGAGCGGTAGTCCGATGACATGCAGCGTATAGAAGCGGATCAATGTCGGCTGGCCCACGCCCACCGGCTGGCCGGTCAGCGTGTTATGCACCTGCGGGCCGAGCAGTGGCGCGAAGCTCGCCATGTTGGAGCCGACGGTGATGGCCCAGTAGCCGATCTGGTCCCACGGCAGCAGATAGCCAGTGAAGCTGAGCAGCAGCGTCACCAGGAAGAGGACGACGCCGACCACCCAGTTGAACTCGCGCGGTGGCTTGTAGGCGCCATGATAGAAGACGCGCACCATATGCAGGGTGACGGTGACAACCATGAGGTGGGCGGCCCAGCGGTGCATATTGCGCACGAGATTGCCGAAGGCCACCGCGCTCTTGATCTGCTCGATGTTGGTATAGGCCACCCGCTGCTCTGGCACGAAGTAGAACATCAGGAAGACACCGGTGATCGTCAGCACCAAGAAGAGGAAGAAGGACAGGCCGCCCAGGCACCAGGTATAGGTCACTTTCATCGCCTTGCGGCTGACCTTGACGGGGTGAAGATGCAGGAAGACATTGCCCATCATCACCAGCGACTGGTTCAGGGGCGTATCAGGATAGCCATGCCGGAAGATGGACCGCCAGAGCTGGCTTTCCGTGACAGAGTCCCATGCCTTATCCAGCAGGCCCCGATTGGTTGTGCTCACAGTGCCTCCTCGAAGGAGGTGCGCGGATGGCCACGCACCCTCAGCGCGCTGAAAAATACTATCGGCGCCCGCCTGGCTCGTCGGGGAGCCAGGGCGCGTTGCCCCAGATGGGCGCGTTGCCCCAGATGGGCGCGTTGCCCCAGATGGGCGCGTCATCGCGGTGCGTGCGGTGTGCTGCCCGTGTCGCGAGACGTGCGTCGCGAGACGTGCGTCGCGAGACGTGCGTCGCGAGACGTGCGTTCGATCTCGCGCGAGCGTGGTGCGCTGGGTCTTCCGCCACACGCGCGGGAGCGAGGGGGCTTTTGATACCCTATCTTAACAGACCCGTTGGAGTCGCGCAATCACGTACCGAAAAGGCAGGGGCACGGATCGGGCGTCCATCGCGCGTCCATCGCGCGTCCATCGCGCGTCCACCCCAGTGGGCACACGCGGTGTCAGCGAGGGCAATCTGCCCACTGCTACATGCTAGAGTCTACCCAACCGCGTCGTGAGATACTATCAGGTATATACCTGATTTTGCCTTCAGGTGCGCGCGCATTGATAGGTGCGGGCTACCGAGGCCCCCCGCGGGCGGGGGAAAGGAGACCACGATGCTGTCGCGTATTCCGCGTATTCCGCCCTACACGGGTCTGATGGGGCTGCTGGTGCTCGGCATCACCATCTATGCCCTGACGCAGGGCGACCCGCTGGGCTACATCTTGGCGACGGGGCTGGTCGTCTTCCTTGGCCTGCCGGCGCTGGTGATCTGGCGGCTGAGCGCGCGCGACCAGCGGGCATCCGCCTCGCGGCCCCCCACTCCTCCGCCGGGCGACGAGCACGAGCCGCTGCCATAGGCCGCGCCTGACCTGACTGCGGGCCGCGCCCACGGCGCCCCCTTCCCTGGCGAGGGGTAGGAGGCGAACGCTGAACGCCGAGGAAGGCTAACCGCCGGAGAGCGCGGACGCGCCGCCCTCTAGGCTGGGGAGCGCGGCGGGATCATCGGCCCAGCCCGCCGCGAGGAAGTCGTGGCGCGCGCGTGTGGCCACGATGGGCGGCAGCGGGGAGCGCGGCGTGGCCGTGGGGAGCGGCATGCTGGTGGTGAGGGGCGGGCGCGGCCCGGAAATGGAGCGGATACGCGGCAATGCCGTGGCGCGCGTGGGGAGCGCTTGGAGTTGCGCCTCCAGCCAGTGGGGCGCGCTCTCGCGCTCCAGCAGCGCCCGAAGCGCGCGCGCGTGGTAGGCGCGGTGCCGGGGCGGCATCTCGAGTGCTCGCAGCAGCGCCTCGGCGGTCTCCTCTACGTCCATTGGCGGGATGCTCTGGACATGCGCCCCCAGTTGCTCGTGGGCGCCCGCGGTGCGCGAGAGCACGATCACGCCATCACGCTCATTGATCAGCCCGCCTTCTTTGACGACGAGATTCATGCCATCAATGACGGGATTGACCAGCAGCACATCATAGCCGCGCATCAGGGCTAGGGCGCGCGCGCGATTATTTTCGAGGATGTAGACGATGGGCTGCCAATCCGCCCGACCGAAGCGCGCGTTGATGCGCTCGATGGTGCGCAACACGTGGCGCTCATAGGTGCGGTATTCCATTAGTCCCTGTCGCGAGGGGACGAGTAGCGCCAAGAAGGTCACGCGCCCATGCCATTCCGCGTGGCGCTTGAGCAGACGCTCGAATGCCTGGAAGCCGCGCACGATATTCTTCGTCGGCTCCATACGATCCACGCGGACGATCACGCGATGACCTTCGTCGCCGCGCGTGATGCGCTCGCGCAGCATCAGCGCCTCGGCTTCGGCCAGGGGCGCGCTGGCACTGCACTCGACTTCGGCGGGGGTGACGGCGATGGGGAAGGCGCGCACGCGCGTCTGGCGGTGTGGCCAGACGAGGGCGCCTGGCCCGGTGGGGGCCTCCCACTCGAGGCGCGCGGCGGGCAGAAAGCGCGCGGCGCCCGCAAGGAAGTTGCGCGCGTCGCGCAGTGTCTGGAAG
>JADMIN010000169.1 GCA_015478575.1 Ktedonobacterales bacterium
GACGACGGCGATGCCGCGGCTGACGCTCGCGATGCGGCGGTTGCGCTCTGTGCGCGGGTAAGCCACTTTTGGTTCGAACATGGGCGAGCGGAGGCCCTCTTGGCCTATCTGCCGTGGGCCATCGCCACCGCTGAGGCGCGCTTGGGCAAAGAGCCGCCAGCCACCGCTGAGCGAGAGGCGCGCGAGGTATGGCGAGAGAAGGCGGAGGATCTCTTCTGGCTCCTCTTCAATCTTGGCGCGGCCTATCGGTTCCGTAGTGATCTCGCGAGGTCCGCTGAGTACGTAGAGCGCGCGCGGCAGCTCGCGCGGCGCGCTGAACTGCGGCGGAATGAGGGCACCGCGCTCGCGCAACTGGGTGTGATCGCGCATCGTGAGGGCAAGATCGCGCGTGCCAAAGCATGGTACCAGAAAGCGTTGAGCATCCATCAGGAGGAGGGGGATCAGCATGGCCAATGGCTGGACCTGCTGCTCTTGAGTCACGTTACGCAACTGCGCGGCGACACGGGCGCGACCGAGGAGTATATCAACAAGGCACTGGAGATTGCTCGTGCCGCCGGAGACCGCCGTGGCGAGGAACGCATCCTGGCGCCACTGGGGCGGCTGATGCGCGACTGGGGGCGGCTCGAAGAGGCGGAGACGTATCTGACCGAGGCGCTGGAGATCGCGCGGCAGATTCAGGACATCGCGGGGGAGGCGGTTATCCTGCGCCACTTGGGGCGCATCGCCCGCGACCGGGGGCACCTGGACGAGGCCGAGCGGCTCTTCCAGGAGGGCCTGAACATGACCCGCTTGGTGGGGGATCGCCGGGGCGAGAGCACTGTTCACGCGCAGCTTGGCCGCTTGGATCGGCTGCGGGGGCGGATGGGGGATGCGAGAAGCCATCTCGAAGCGGCGCTGAAAGGCCACCGTGAGGTGGGGGATATCCAGAGCGAGGGCGTGGATCTGGGGGAGTTGGGGCTGGTGGCGCAGGTGGAGGGAGACCTCGGTGGCGCGGTGGAGCACTATCAAACGGCGCTGGCGCTGGCTGAGCGGGTGGGGGATCCGCGCAACCAAGGGCGGCATCTCGCGCGGATGGGGCAGGTCGCGCAGCAGCGGGGAGAGATGGAGAGGGCGCGGGGCTTCTTCCAGCGGGCGCTGAAGCTCCACCGGCAGGTGGGAGACCAGCGGGGCGTGGGTATTGACCTGGCTCACCTGGGGCAGGTCGCGCTGGAGCGTGGCGACACCGCGCGGGCGGCCCAGGCCTTCGAGGAGGCGCTCGCCATCGCTCGGCGCGTGCAGGATCAGCGGGAAGAGGGGGCGGTGCTGGCGCGACGGGGCTACATCGCGCATTTCGAGGGGCGCTTGGATGACGCGGAGCGTGACTTCCACGCGAGCCTGGATATCCGTCAGCGCATTCACGACCGCCAGGGGGAAGGCGCGGCGCTGCGGGGGCTCGGGTGGATCGCGTTGGCGCGCGGCCAGGTGGTGGCGGCGAGGGGCCAGATCCAGCAGGCACTCGCTATAGCGCGGGAGGTCAACGATCGGATTGGTGAGGAGGGGGCGCTTTCTCTGCTCGGCTCGCTGGCACTGCGCGGGGGAGAACTTGCGGCGGCGGAGGGCTACTTCGAGCGTGCTCTGGGGATCGCGGTGCGGGTGGGGGACAAGCGGGGAGAGGGCGGCCAGCGGGGGCGGTTGGGTCAGGTGGCCTTGCGGCGTGGGCAGCTCGACCGGGCGCGTCAATGGCTCGAGGCGGCTCTGACGATAGACAGGGAGATCGCGAACCGGCAGGGGGAAGCGATTGACCTCTCGCAGTTGGGGCAGATGTATCTGTTGGGTGGGAGGCTGGATGAGGCCGAGACGTGCTTCCATGGCGCGCTGACGCTGCGGCGGGAGGTGGGGGATCGGCGGGGCGAGAGCATGGATCTGGCGCTTCTGGGGCGGGTCGCGCTCCAACGTGAGCGGTTCGAGGAGGCTGAGCGGTGCCTGAACGAGGCGCTGGCCCTGGCGCGGGCGATGGGGTATCGGCGGGGCGAGAGCGACGCGCTGATGCTGCTGGGGCAGGTGGAGATCGAGCGTGCCGGGGGCGAACGCGCGAAGTCCACGCTCACCCATGCTCTGGAGGTTGCGCGCCACATCCACGATCAGCGTAATGAGAGTCGCATACTCTGCGACTTGGCGCGGATCGCTGAGCAAGAGGGCGACCTCGATGGCGCGGAGCGGCTCTACCGCGAGAGTATCGCCATACCGAGAAGGGCACAGAGCCTGCCGGAAACGCTGGCGCCGCTGATCGAGGCGGGGCGCTTCTTCATCACGCGGCGAGGCAAGGAAGTGGAGGGGTGCCGGTTGCTCGGTGAAGCTGACCGGCTCTTTGGGGCGATGGGGCTGTCGGGCGAGAACGCCGCGCGTGAGATGGCGGCACGGCTCGGCTGCTCACTCTGAGCGCCGCTACCGGCACACGGCTCAGGCGCCAGAGAGGGTGGGGGTGCGCGGTGGGGGTGCGCCTTCTCGCCACCGTACGCACCGGAAGCGATGGGGGCCGGCGGTTCCGTCGGCCCATGCTCTTTCCGGCCCATGCTATGGGTTTGGGGTGGGGTGTTGGAGGATGGGATACGCTTGGCGCACCGCCACCGCTGCCACCACATTGGGTCTCACTAGGTTACGGTGATGGTCGCCTGCATCGAGGGGTGGATCTTGCAGGTGATGGGATAGGTGCCGGCGGTCGAGAAGACGATGGTTTTCGAATCGCCTGGTGAGAAGTTGACGCCGGTGGCGCCGCTGAACTCGCTGGGCGCGCCGGTCGCGGCCTGGAAGGTGCCGTTGCTGCCCGTCACGAGGATGTGCGTGCCACCGGAGCCGCTGGGATCGCTGAAGACGACGGATTGCCCGGCAGCGATGGTCACGGTGGTGTTGCCATCGAAGCTGCTGCCCCCCATCGCGATGGTATTGCCACCGCCGCCGCTACTGCCGCCGCCACCACAGGCAGCGAGCGCGAGCAACGCCGCGAAGCCGCATGCCACCAGAAGTCTGCGCATCGTCTCTCCTCTTTCTTCTGTGGGTGGATGTGATCATGTCGGTGATGCCTTCACTCTGTCTGTTCCACCTCGCATTGGTGTACGCCGCCACGTTACACGGGGCCAGGTGACGCGAGGTCAGCGCCCGCTGGTTCGGCACGCATCTTCGCGCTTGAGGGCATCCAGCCGGTGTGCTACACTAGGCGCGTGAGCCTGAGCGGCTCGGCGATTGCGCTGGAAGGAGGGGAGGCAGCCGGTGACCAAGGTCGAGATTCGCGGTGCGCAGTATCCGCTCAAGGGGGTTTTCAGCGACGAGTTCGCCTTCTCCATTCCCGCCTACCAGCGCCCCTACGCCTGGACCACTGAGCACGCTGGTGAGTTGCTCGATGATCTGCTGCTCTCCGTTGGCGAGGGCAGCGAGGCGGTGGAGGAGCTGAATCCGTACTTCCTGGGCAGTATTGTGCTCGTCAAAGGCGAGGGGCCGGATGCTTCAGTGGTAGATGGCCAGCAGCGGCTGCTGACGCTGACCATTCTCTTGGCGGCGCTGCGGGCCGCCGTGCCCGCTCGCTATGCGGACGACTTCACCCCGTTTCTCTACGCGCGCAGCAACGCCATCACTGGCGCGCCGGAACGCTATCGCGTGCGCCCGCGCGAGCGCGACGCGGCCTTCTTTCAGGACTACATTCAGCGCGAGCGTGGCACGAGCAAGCTCCAGGCGCTCGATGCTGAGGAACTCTCTGACAGTCAGGGCAACATGCGCGACAACGCGCTGCTCTACGAGCGGCTGCTTGGGCGTCTGCCAGAGCCTCAACGTCTGCGCCTGGCGCGCTTTATCGTGAATCGCTGCCTGTTGGTTGTTGTCTCGACGCCTGACCTCGATTCGGCCTATCGCATTTTTTCGGTGCTGAATGATCGCGGCCTCGACCTCTCGCACACGGACATTCTCAAGGCGGAGATCATTGGGGCGATTGCCGCGGAAGAGCAGGCGGAATATACGGCGAAGTGGGAGGATGTTGAGGTGGCCCTGGGCCGGGAGGAGTTTGAGGCGCTCTTCAGCCATATCCGCATGATCCACCGCAAAGCGAAGGCACGCGAGACGGTGCTCAAGGAGTTCCGCGACCACGTGCTGGGGCGTGGTCGTGACGCGCGCCAGGTGATTGATGAGACGCTGGCGCCGCTGGGCGCGGCCCAGCACGTGGCGCGCGCCGCCGCCTATACCAGCACACGTGGCGCGGAGGCGGTGAACGCGCCGTTGACCTGGCTGAACCAGGTCAGTGACGCGGACTGGCTGCCGCCGGCGATGCTGATGGTGGCGCGCCACGCGCGCGCGCCGGAGCTGTTGGCGCGCTTTCTCGCTGATCTGGAGCGCCTGGCCGCGGGCCTGATGATCCTGCGCGTGAGTGTGGGCGCCCGCATAATCCGTTATGCGCGCCTGCTCACCCAGATCGAGGAGGCGTCCGCTACGCTGAACGTTCTCTTCGACACAGGCGCGCCGCTCCAACTCACGGCCGACGAGCGCGCGAGCATTCTGCGCGCGCTCAATGGCAATCTGGATAGCCACAACACACACGTTCGCCGCTACGTGCTGTTGCGGCTGGATGCTGACCTGGCGGGGGTGGTGCCGACGTCGCATCGGGCGACGGTGACGGTCGAGCATGTGTTGCCACAACATCCCGCGGCGGGCAGTGAGTGGCTGCGCTGGTTTCCTGGGCAGCGTGAGCGCAGTCGCTACGCGCACTGTCTGGGCAATATGGTCTTGCTCTCGCGCACGCGCAACACGGCGGCCGCTAACCTGGACTTCGCCCAGAAGAAGCGCGCGTACTTCGCGTCGGGTGGGGGCGAGCCGCCTTTTGCGCTGACCGCCCAGGTGTTGCGCGAGGAGGTCTGGACGCGGGAGGTGGTCGAGCGCCGCCAGCGTGAGCTGCTGGAGCGCCTGGGGCGTATCTGGCGGCTGGAGTAGGGGCACGGCATGCGGGATGGGGGTGGTTGGCGAGAAGCCAGTGATGGAGGATGGGGACGACAGCTCTAGTTGTCGCGCCAGTTTGCTCGGTGGCGATCATCATTCCGGCTGTTCCTCGCCCGCGCCGTTGCGCTCCGTGACCCACCGCAGCCGCCGCTTCAGGTCGTCGCAATGTGAGAAGGGGATCAACGTCTCGTGTTGCAAACGTCCCACGACGATGCCTGGCGCGATGCCGACCTTCTCGGCAAAGTCAGAGATGTCCGCTTTGGCGTGGTACTGCCCACTGCTTATGAAGCGCTGCCAGTCCGATAATGGGATGAGCAGGTTGCGCGAAAACTCATCCGCTTCCGCCTCGTCACTACTGTTCACATGTTCCCGCTCCACAAACAGCTTGCGCTTGCGATGCAATAGGATGTGCCCCGCCTCGTGGAAGAACGAGAACCAGAGTTGGTCGTCTGTCTTGTAGCGCAGGCTCAACTGGAGCAGCGCCTTGGCTGGCGTCAGCCAGCGCGTCGCGCCGCAAATGCCGGTGCGCGGCAACTCTGGGATGAAGACCACCGCGACACCGGCTTCCGCACAGAGGCGCACGACCTCCACTTGGAGGATTTTCGCTGGCTTGGTCGTCAGCGTGCGTATCCGTCGCAGCGCCGCGTGGAACTTCCGCTCGTCGTGGGGCGCGCAGTCAATCTCGGTGGCCTCGATCTCCCCCTGCCGCAGCCACGCCGCCGTCGCCCCCTTATCAGTGGCCGAGACGCCCGCTTTACGGAAGGCGACGACCTCCCGCTCGAAGACGGCATGATATGCGTCGGGTGAGGCGACGCCGAAGAACGTGAGCATCTCGAGCACCTGGGCGGCCTTGTCCTCGCACCGTTTCACCCAGCCATGCGCGATCATCCGCTTGACAGGCAGCTCCGTAAGCCAGTTTTCCCAGCCCTTGAGGCGCTGCTCGTCCTCTCGTCGTGCCAAGGCCTCGCGGTACTGTTGCTCGCGGTTGTTCCAGAAGGTGGCGGGGATACCTAGGACGCGCTCGAATTGGAGCGCGGTCTCCGGCGTGATCGCCGTCTTGCCTTTCACGATCTCGTTGATCGTTTTCTTTGGCCGTCCGGTGCGCTGCGCGAGATCCACTTGCGTCATGCCGCGGTCTTCAAGCGCCTCTAGCAGCGTCTCGCCGGGAGGCGACACATCGTCCGGCCGGTACTCGGTCTGTGTCATCGTCG
>JADMIN010000903.1 GCA_015478575.1 Ktedonobacterales bacterium
CCCTGGGACTGAGCAGCGTTTCTGGGTTGCGGGCCTATCTACCACTCTTGGGGGTGGCCATCGGCACCACGATCCCTGGTTCACAGGACGGCAAGCTGATTCAGTTGGCGGACTGGCTCCAGAAGCTTGATAAGCCCTGGGTGATCGGCTTGCTGGTCATCCTCGCGCTGGGCGAATTCACGGTGGACAAAGTGCCCGTGCTCGACCACGTGAGCGATGTCCTCCACACCGTCATCCGGCCCATCTCTGGCGCCATCGTCATGGCGGGGATCAGCAATCCCCTGAGCAACGCCAGCCCAGTGACCGCGGCGGTCGTCGGCGCGGCGCTCGCGCTCACGGTGCATTCGGCCAAGGCTGCTGTGCGCCCCGTCTCGACCGCGACCACAGGGGGCTTGGGCAATCCCGTGCTGAGTTTTATCGAAGACATCTTCACGATGATCGCCGCCGTGCTGGCATTGATCGCGCCCGTGCTAGCGGTCATCTTCCTCGGGCTGACGTTCTTCTTCGTCGGCAAGCTCATTCTCAAAGGTGTACGCCGACTGCGAGGTCGCGGCCGGAACCAGCGCCAAGTGATCACGGCACGTCGTGAGCGTGAACCCCTGGGAATTCCCTAAGCCTCGCGCGTGGCTGGCCAGGCTCATACAGCGCGACCAGCCACGACGCGACGCGGACGCCATCACGCGGTCACGCGCTACACAAAAGGGCGAGGCCGCGTGCCACCTCTGGCCGCGCGGCGACACGCCGTCCGCATGGCCATGCGCTATGCGACCGCATCAACCTGATGGGGGGGCATGGTGAGGGCGCTCTTTCAACCTTCGAGCAGACCACGGCGCATGGCATACTTTACCAGTTCCGCGCGACTGTGCAGGTTGAGCTTATCCATGATATGCGTACGGTGTGTATCTACCGTCTTGGGGCTAATGAAGAGGCGCTCACCAATTTGATTGTTGGTGTAGCCCTCAGCCACCAACTTCAGAATCTCGCGCTCGCGCTCGGTCAGCGCACTATAGCTGTCGCGCTCCTCGCCGGTACGCACACGCAGCAAATAGTCGCCGATCATCAGCGATTGCGCCGATGGGGAGAGATAGAAGCGCCCGGCATAGACCGCGCGAATGGCGGAGATCAGTTCCGTATCGGCGGCTTCCTTCAGGATATAACCAGAGGCACCAGCGCGCAGGACTTGGAAGAGATACTCCTCATTCTCATGCATCGTCAACACCAGCACGCGCGTCTCTGGCA
>JADMIN010000170.1 GCA_015478575.1 Ktedonobacterales bacterium
GTATTGGCACCTTCGGTCTCCCAGAGATGCCAGTCGTGATGGAAGAAGAGGCGCACCTCGCGCGGATGATCGGCGAGATTCGTGACGCGCGCCTTGCGGATAAAGAGGTCGCGGTCGAAGTCCACCACATCCGTGCAGGCGAGAGAGATCTGGAGGTCGGGGTGCGTGAGGGTGACGGCGGTGACAAGTGTATCAGGCTCATAGCGGAGGTCGCGCTGCCACTGGGGAGCATCAAGCCAGGCGAACCGGCCATCCACCCAGACGCCGAAGCGGCTGACGTGGCCCATCGTCTGATTGCGCTCGCCGATGTGTGGCCAGTAGATATCGCGCAGATCGTAATTGGCATCGAAATTGACGAGCATGCGGTCGTTGGCCAGCGGCAGATCACGCGGCATAGACGCACTCCCTTGCTCCATATGCGCGACGCGAGAGCGGCGCTGCTGGAGAAGTGATCTCCACATGACCGACACGCCGATGCGCATCCCAGGCGTGCGATCAGCCCGCGTCTCTCACTGCGAGTATAGCACGCGCGGCGCGTCCTGCCATCCGCGCGCAGGGGATGCTTGTGATGGCTTCGCGGCGAGCGGCCACCGCTGGGGGGACTCGCTACATGCGCGGGGTCATCATGGCGACTTCCACCGGCGCGATCATCATCTCCCCGTGGATGTCGGACGGCGTCAGCACAGGCACGACGGCGCACGCGCCGCGGGTACCAGGCAGGCGCCTGGCACGGCGCCGCGTCAGGGCGGCACGAATGAGATCAACACATCCTGTCGCGCCGAAGCTCAGAGAGATGAAGGCATGCACGCCGACATGGGCGAGATCCTCGATCTCCGCGAAATCGAGCTCAGTCAAGACGATAAGCGCGGTAGGCAACTGGCTCAGTTGGCGGGCAAGCAGGGTGACCAGACGATGCGCGGAAACTCCGGCGCGGGCGCCGTCGGCGCCGACGCCGACGGCGTCATAATCAATGAGAATGGCGTCAGGCGGAGGGGTGGTGAGCGTGAGGAGTTGGCTCCAGGTTCTCACGGTCCGCAGCTCGAAACCGGTGGTTTGCAGTTGGTGCGCGAGGGAGGAGTGGGCGCGCACAAAAGGGCGCGCGGTCAACACGCGCGGGAGACTTGCTCGGTGTTCGGTGGTAGGCATAACGGACCTCTCAACATCGTGTGCGAAAGTCAGATAAAGCCAGTGATGGTGCTTGCTGTCGAGCGCTGGCGATGGTGTCCTATCATCGTCCAGGCTGCCCAGCATCGCTAGGTACCGAGAAGACACCCACACAAGAGTAGCAAGCTTTGTGCCAAACCGCTCACCGCATCCTCATGGATGATTACCAGCGTTATACCATGTGGAAGCGCGCCACGAAAGCGACGTATCAGCCACCATGGCTGGACTCCCCTGGGATGGGTACCTCTCGCGAAGCGTCTCAGGGAAGGTGAGAAAAGTCCCATTGGGCACTCTCGTGCTATCCTTTGGTAAAGATTGACCGCGACGAGAGAGGAATCTGCCGTGGAGTTGGCGCGAATACGCTTGCGTGGTCTCTATGCGGTGGTGGCGGGCGTGCTGGTGTTGTTCGTCATTCCCTACACCCAGGGTGCCTTGTTGGCTTCCCAGGGCTACACACAGGCCGTCGCTCCCATTACGACGCATCGGGACTTCGCGCCCCTGCTCGCGTGGATTGTCCAGCATCCCGGGGCGGATCGTGCGGTGCGCTTGCTGGAGCTGGTGCCGTTCCTGCTGATCGTCGTGCTGCCACCGTCTCTGCGCCTCGTGCTCTGGGAGGCGAAGGAGCGCGGTGGGCAGGTGGCGCGGCTCGCGGGGCAGGCGGGCTTTGCGCTCTTTCTGGTGGCGGGCGCGGCAGGCGTGCTGACCAGCGCATCCGCCGCCGCCGCCTATGCCGCCGCGCGGAGCGCCACCGCGCGCGCCGTGGCGGTGAATAGCTTTGTCACGGGCTATACGATCGAGACGCTGCTCGCGCGCGTGCTCGGCGGTCTCCTGATCGCCCTCTTTGTGCTGCTGGTGAGCCTGCGCATCGCCCAGTCGCGGATTCTGCCCACCTGGCTCGTCTATGTAGGGCTGGTTGTGGGGGCGCTCCTAGGGGCAACCGGCCTGCTCTTCGCGCTCGCGCCCATGCAAGCGGAGACGCCGACTTCGGCCCTTGCGCACTTTGGGCTAGCCATCTGGCTGATCGCGATGGGTGCGCAGTTGATGCGGCTGCACGCTGTGGAGGATGCGCCGTCCGCTCCCATTGGTTGAGTGCCCATCAGATGCTATTCCGCCACAGCGTAGGCGATGAACCCGGTCTCGGTGTCGGCGATGAGGAGCTCGGTGGGCAGCGCGCGTAGCGCACGCACGACTGCCAGGTCGCCCACCGCACCGGCCACGTTGCCGACGAAGCCAAGCCACAGATACGCGCCCGCGCTCGGCGCCAGCCAGGTGACGACGACCCCCGCGGCGGTCAGGGCCACGAGCGGCGTCAGCGCCACGGTGGTGTAACCCCTCCGTGTGAAGAGTTGATTGGGCGCGGTACAGTACGCCGCCCACGGCAGCCGCACGCCAAAGCGCGGGCGCCCGCCCAGCGTGAGGATCGTGAGCGCGTGCAGCGCCTCATGCAGCGGCACCATCACGAGGTACGCGGCGAGATTGGCGCCGGCGAGCACGACGAGCCTGACACCGGCTCCGCTCTGCCCCAGCAGTGGTGGCGTGGGCCGCGCCGCTCGCGTGAGCAACTCCAGTGCCGCGAAGCCAGCGGCGGCTCCTACTAGCAGCCGCGCGCTCGTGCGCGCCAGATCGCCCAGCCGGTCCGCGGCCAGCACATCTAGCGCGCCTACTTCCCGCAGCCGCCCCGCGCGGCGCGCCGCCTCTAGCCGTGCGCGGCGCGCGCCGCGCCGTGGCCAGCTCACGATGCGCGCCGTGGCCAGCGCGCCAGCGGCGCTTGTGGTGTCCCGCGGCGCGTCTTCCGGACCATCTTCGGCGGTAGGCACGATCTCCATATGCGGATAACCTGCCTTTCAGCGGGCGCCCATCGGCGCGTTTCCCACACGCTCGTATAGCTATGCGTAGGTATCCTCGTCGAGCAACCCGGCGAACCCAAGCCGGTAGTACAGATGCTCAGCCGGATTGCCGTGACGCACGAAGAGACAGCAGATGTCATGGCCAGGGCGTATCGTCTCGGCAATGGCGTGCGCGAGCAGCGCCGTGGCCACCCCCTGCCGCCGTGCCCCGGCAACCGTATAGACACCCATGATGGTGGGTATCTCTTCGAAGAGGCTGATGTAGCACCCGCCCACCATGCGACCATGCAGCAGCGCGATGTAGTAGCGACACCAACCGTGCTCCTGCTCGCGCCAGCGGTCGCGCGCACGCTGCAACACGGCCATCTCCACCGGAGAGGGATCGTCGAAGAACGCCTCGCGACTGCCGTGCTCGTAATCGAGCATGGCCTGCCATGTCACGATGGGCGAGGTGCTGATGGCTGGGTTCACGGAGGCGCGGATCGGCCCCTCATGCGCCATCAGCAGCAGGCTCTCGGTGAGGTGGAAGCCGGCAGCCGTGAGTGCCGCTGGCAGCTCTTCTTCACCGAGGCGTTGCGGCACCACCACCCATTGCACCCCAAGGCCGCGGGCACGCGCGTAGCGCAGCACACGCGCCACCATCTCGCCAGCCAGACCCGCACGGGCCGACGCGAACGCCACACGCAGGCGTGACCCTTCATGGCGGAAGCGTGCCTCGCCCGCGGGCTGGAGCACCGGGCCTGCGTCGGGGAACCGGCTTCTGCGCTGGATCAATATGCGACGGGTAATATCCTGGATATCCATGCTGCTCGCAGTTCCAAAGGCTTCCTTCAGCGGCGGGGGGACCGAGCGGCAGTCTGGCCTGTTGAGCGTCCGCTGGCAACTCGGCATAGCGTCCTGGCGGATATGGCGGACCATCGCCACGAGGACCGTGCTCCCCCATGTATTCCCCCGAATATATGTATAGCGTATCGAGCGTGTCTCTGTCGCAGCGGCTTTGGCGACGCGGGGGCAGGTGACCGGCGTTTTTGACCTAACCCCCCGGCCCCCTTCCCTACGAGAGAAGGGGGGTGGAGATGGGCGAACGCCTAGGGGCAGACGACGACGACCGAGGGAAGGGGGGTGGAGATGGGCGAACGCCTAGGGGCAGACGACGACGACCGAGAGAAGGGGGGTGGAGATGGGCGAACGCCTAGGGCGTCGGGAGAGGAATGTCACATGGCGCGACCAAGCGCGGTTTTTGACCTAACCCCCCACCCCCCCTTCCCTACGAGGGAAGGGGGGGTGGGACGATACGATGGCGGCATTCCTAGCATTCCTGCCCATCCTGACGAGGGAAGGGGGGGTGGAGAGAGGCGACCGCACGACTCTCCCCAGGTGGGGAGAGTCGGCCTCTATAGTGCGGGCGGGCGACCGCGGGTTGAAGAGCATCATGGGTCGCCCAGCGTTACCGGCCCCAGCGTTACCGGCCCCAGCGTTACCGGCCCCAGCGTTACCGGCCTGCCTGATCTCCCTGAGCTTCCGGCATGGATGGGAGGCGAAGGGCCGCCGTGGCCACGGCATCGAGCAGCACGTCTAGGCCGAAGGGTTTCAGGATGAGCGGCACGGAGAGTATCGCACAGACCTCTTCGGCAGCCTGATAGCGGCGGTGCGAGACCGCTGTCAGCAAGATAAAGGCATGACGGGCCGCGAGGCGCGGATCGCGCGCGACCGCATGCAAGACTTCGATGCCATCGAGCTGAGGCAGGTCCAGATCCAGCAGCACGACCAGCGGGATATCACTGCTCTGGAGTGCCTCGAGTGTCTGGACGCCGTCTCTGGCTTCCTCCACCGTATAGCCAACGTCTTCCAGTATGAGACGGAGGACATCTCGTGTGTCCTTATCGTCGTCTACGACCAACGCTTGCATCATGTGCGCTACTTCCAATCTATCCTCAGCCTCTGCCGGCCGCGTCCGTCTCATTCAGCGGGACGCTTCCCAGTCGCTCACACTGCTCTAGTGGACTTGTCGTTTGGCGTGCTCCCTCAGGTGCGTCTCATGCGCGTCTATGTCCGCCGACGCTCTTTCCGTGGCGGCTCCTTCTGTGGCGGCTCTCGCGTCTCGTCGGGCGCCAGCGGCAGGTGAATGGTGAAGGTGGTGCCATGTCCCGCGCTCGGCGCTTCCACTGACGTGACTTCTAGGCGCCCTCCGTGGGCCATGACTAACTCGTTCGCGATATAGAGGCCAAGCCCTAATCCCCGACGGGATGGCCGATCGCCATCGTTGCGCGTGATCTGATAGAAGCGCGACATGATCCGCGACAACTCTGCCGCCGGAATCCCTGGGCCGGTGTCCCGCACCTCGAGCTCAGCCTCGTTGCCGACGCGCCGCACACGCACGTCAATGCGCGGGGTACGTGGCGCGTAGGTGATGGCGTTGGTCAGCAGATTCATCACCACTTGCTCCAGCCGCGTGGCGTCACCGTCAATGTAGAGCGGGGTCTCGGGGGCTTCCAGGTGGATGATTTGGCCCGCATCTTCCGCGATCAGCGTCAGGATGACCTCGACGGACCGCGCGGCCACCTGATCGAGCGCTACCCGTCCCACTTCGAGGTTGAATTTCCCACTTTGCAGGCGATGCACATCGAGAAGATCCCCCACCAGGCGCGTCAACCGTTGCACCTGGTGCTGTGCGCTCTCTAGGTGATGGCGGGCGCGGTCATCTCCGGGTCGGTCCGCGAGCAAGTTGTTTGCCATGGAGAGGTAGTAGGTCAAGGGTGTGAGGGGCGTGCGCAGTTCATGGCTGGCCAGGGCCAAGAACTCGTCCTGGAGGCGGTGGAGGTTGCGCTCGGTGATGTCGCGGATGCTGATGACTCCGCCGGAGTCCGCGCCCGCGCCGCTGGCCGGTTTCCCCGTCACCTCAAAGTAGCGGTTGGCGTCATCCTCCCCACCGAGCGTGAACTCCATGGTGAAGGTCTCGCCCCGCGCCGCCCGCCGGTGCGGCGTCGCCGCGGCTGGTAGCGGGTGGCCTTCGATATCCCGGATATTCCCAGGCGCGAACTTCGCGCCACCGCTTCCGAACATCCGCTCGTACGCCGCATTGGCCAGCACCGGCGCACCCGCGCGATCAACGACCAGCACGGCATCGCCCAGGCTCGTGAGGATGGCTTC
>JADMIN010000171.1 GCA_015478575.1 Ktedonobacterales bacterium
ATCAAGGGCAATGACCAATGCGGTGAAGAGCGCGTTCACGACCGCGAGCGGCAGCAGCACTTGCCAGCCAAAGCGCATCAACTGATCATAGCGAATGCGCGGCAGCGTGGACCGCAGCCAGATAAAGATGAACAGGAAAATGGCGACCTTGACGAAATACCAGACGAATGGGATACCCAGAAGGCCATCGAGCGAGCCAAGCGTCCATCCGCCCAGTAATAGGGTCGCCGCCACCGAGCTGGCGGTAATCATATTGGTATACTCAGCCATCTGAAAGAGGCTCCAGCGCAGACCACTGAACTCCGTGAGATAGCCAGCCACAAGCTCTTGCTCCGCCTCTGGCAGGTCAAACGGCGCGCGGTTGACCTCCGCGGTGGCGGCGATGCCATAGAGGAGAAAACCGAGCGGTTGTGCCAGGATGAACCAGATGCCCTGGCTCACCTGCGCCTGGACGATGCCCACCATGCTGAGGGTGCCAGAGAACATCAGCACGCCCGCCAAGGCCAGACCGATGCTGACCTCATAGGAGACCATCTGCGCCGCCGAGCGCAACGCGCCGAGCAGCGAATAGTGGCTGCCAGAGGACCAGCCGCCGAGCACGATGCCATAGACAGCCAGCGAGGAGATGGACAGGATGTAGAGCACGCCAACGTTGATGTCACCTACAAAGGGTGCCCAGGCACGCGCCAGCGGTGAGGTGCCCCAGGTGGTGGGGCTGCCCAGCGGAACCACCGCGAAGGCTGAGAGTGCCACGAAGATCGAGATGGCGGGCGCCATTAGAAAGACGCCACGGAAAGCGCGCGCTGGCGTTAGCTGCTCCTTAAAAGCCATCTTGATCGCATCAGCCAGCGGCTGCATCAGCCCCATCGGTCCCGCGCGATTTGGCCCCACGCGAGATTGGAAGCGCGCGATTACCCGCCGCTCGATCAGCGTCATGTAGGCAAAGGCCGTCAGCAGCGCGATGATGGCGATGATGCTCTTGACCACCGCCGCGACGAGAAACCAGGTCATATCAGACATCAGCCCTGCTCCCCACGCCCGCGTGGCAGCGCTGGCTCTTCATCACTCACCTCGATGCCACGCTCCAGCATCGCCCAGGTGAGAGCGGGCGTGCCGTGGATGCGAGCCGTGCCATCCGTGGGCGCGCCATCCGCCGGTGAGGTGGCTGGCGCCAGCGGCCAGCGGGCGCCCTCCGCCCCCAGCGCGCGGCGCGAGGCGCCCGCGTAGATGGGCACGGTGCGCGCGATCTCTCGCAGCACGTCCGCTGGCGAGGCCACGCTCCAGTCAAGGCCCATCGCTTTGGCCACACCAGCGAGAATGGCCCAATCAGCGCGCGCGCCAGGCAGTTCGATCATCGCCCGCCGCACGACCTGCACGCAGCGCTCCGTGTTGGTGAAGGTGCCGTCCTTCTCAGTGTAGGCGACGGCGGGCAGCACCACCGCCGCGCGCTTGGCCGTCTCTGTCAAGAAGAGGTCCTGCGCCACCAAGAACTCCAGCGACTCCAGGCGCGCGAGTTGCTCTGGTGTGGCATGGCGGGCGGGATCAGCGCCCATGACATAGAGCGCCCGCACGCCGCCAGCGAGCATCTCATCATAGGAAAGCCCCGGTTCAGTGGGAAGTGTCGTACCCCAAGCCCGCGCAAGCGCCTGCCGTGCGGCGTCGTCGCGCACAGCGCGGTAGCCTGGCAGGAGATCCGGCAGCACGCCCATATCGCGCGCGCCAAGTGAGTTGTTATCCGCCAAAAGCGGGCCTGCCCCCGCACCTGGCCGCCCAAAGTTGTCCGTCAGGAGCGCCAGATCGAGAATATCGGATGGCAGGGTAGCGCCGGTCGGCTCACGTGTGGCACGCTCGTCGTAGAGGATCACCGCGCCCTTGGCCGTCGCCAGGGCGCGCGCCAGGGCGCGTAGTGCCTCGGCATCCGCGCCCGACGCTTTGGCGCTCGCTTTGCCGAGCGCCTTGAGCCGTGTGGGCAACTCGCCAGCGCGTGCCTGGGCATAGGGGCCGCGCGTCAGGTGTTCCTCGAGGACAGCGCGCAACAGCGTGCGCGCCACCATACCCGTCTGCCCCGCCTGATAGCGCACCACGCCCGTGGCAAGACGATCAAGCCGCGTAGGCTCCGGCGAGAGGATGAAGACGCGCGCGCCGGCGCGGATGGCTTTGCGCATGCGCAGATCAACGATGGGCTGGCGCGTGTACGGATCGGCACCGAGGAGGACGATATGTGAGGCGTGTTCCAGCCCAGCGATGGAGTCGGTCCAGACCCAGGGGAGCGCGCCCTCGCGCGGCGCGGGGAAGTTCCCGTGGAAGTGGTCTACGTTATGGGTGCCAAGGCCAGCGCGCAGCAGCTTCTGGAAGAGGTAGGCTTCTTCGTTGGTGGTGTGCGTCGAGCCGATACCGCCGACCGCGCGGGCGCCATCGCGCCGGGCAATCTCGGTGAGACGACGGGCCGCCAGCGCGAGCGCCTCATCCCAGGGTGCCGGCTGGAGTTGCCCGTCACGGCGGATCAGCGGCGTGCGCAGGCGCTCCGGGCTGTTGATCATCTCGAGATTCCAGCGTCCCCGGTCGCACAGCCACCCATCATCAATGCTGTCGTTGACTCGGCCATACTGCCGCAGCACCTTATCCACACGCACGTCCACCCGCACGTTGCAGCCGACCGCGCACATGCCACAGACGCTGGCGGTGCGGCGCAGCTCCCATGGGCGGGTGATAAAACGATAGCTCTTCGCGGTGAGCGCGCCCACCGGGCACATCTCCACGACATTGCCAGAGAAGGTGGAATCGAACGGCGCATGGGGATCCACACCAACCTCGGTACGGAAGCCGCGCTGCAGCATGACGAGGCCGTTCTCCATCGCCACCTCTTGGCAGAAGCGCACGCAGCGCTGGCAGGCGATGCAGCGCTCGCGGTCGAGCAGGATCTGTTCACTGACGGGAATTGGCTTGGCGAAATGGCGCTTGCTGAGATCAAAGCGGCTGGCCCCCGGACCGTAGCGTAGCGTGAAGTCTTGCAGGTCGCATTCACCGCCCTTGTCGCAGATGGGACAGTCTAGCGGATGGTTGATGAGCAGGAACTCCAGTGTGCCCTGCCGCGCCTTCTTCACCTGCGGGGTATCCGTGCGGACGGCCATGCCCTCGGTGACGACGGTGGTGCAGGCGGTGGCGAGTTTGGGCATCTTCTCGACTTCGACGAAGCACATACGGCAGGCGCCGAGTGGAGCCATCTTGGGGTGATAGCAATAGATCGGCACCTCGATGCCCAGTTGTTGGGCCGCTGCCCAGATCACTGAGCCTTTCGGCACGCTCACTGGCCGTCCATCTATGGTCAGATTGACTCGATCCTCTTGCTCAGCCATGGATTTGCTTTCTCACTGCCTTCCAGGCCCACTGGGCAGGGCGCGCCGCGCCGCATCGCTCCCAGGCGCTCGCGCGGCATGCCACCGCCGCTCCATGATGACCAGACGCGCCCTCTTCGCGGCACGGCGCCCTCTTCGCGCACAGCGCGGCCCCCTGTGAGCGCGTTGTGGGGGCCTGGTACACCATCAGCGCACGCTGGCGGGCGCCACCGGTGGCATCGCGGAGGCACGGCGTGCCCGAGGACCGACCAGGCAGGAGTGCGCACGAATGTGGTGCAGATATTCGTCGTGGAAGAGTTTGATGCTGCTGGTGATGCACATCGTCGCCGCATCGCCCAGCGGACAGAAGCACTTCCCATTCATGTTATCACAGATATCGGCCAGCAAGGCAATATCCGCCACGTTTCCGTGCCCCCCCTCCAGCCGCTCCAGCAACTGGACGAGCCAGAAGGTGCCCTCGCGGCAGGGTGTGCATTTGCCGCACGATTCGTCGCGATAAAACTCGGTCATGCGCAGCACCGCACCGACGATGCAGGTCTGCTCGTCGAGGACGACGACGCCGCCCGAACCGAGCATCGAACCCGCCGCCGCCACGGCTTCGTGGTCGAGCGGCGTATCGAGTTGACTGGGCAGCAGGAAGGGAGTGGACGAGCCACCAGGAATGATGGCCTTGAGCCGCTGGCCGTCACGGACGCCGCCGCCGAAGTCCTCGATCAAGGTGCGCAGTGGCGTGCCCAGCGGCAACTCATAGTTGCCAGGGCGTTCCACATGACCGCTCAGACAATAGATGCGCGTGCCCTTGCTCTTCGCGGTGCCGTAGGCGGCGTAGGTGGCCGCGCCGTAGCGTACGATCGCGGGCACGGTGGCGACGGTCTCAGCGTTATTGATGACCGTCGGCCCACCATAGAGGCCAACCACCGCCGGGAAGGGCGGTTTGAGCCGCGGGTAGCCGCGCTTGCCTTCCAGCGACTCCAACAGCGCGCTCTCCTCGCCACAGATGTAGGCGCCAGCGCCCCGGTGGATGGTCATCTCCAAGTCATAGCCGCTGCCCAGAATATCGCGCCCAAGGAAGCCCGCATGGTATGCCTCGCGGACGGCGCGCTCCATCTGATCGCCAGCGAAGGGCAACTCGCCGCGGACATAGATGAAAGCGTGCCGCACCTTGGTCGCGTAGGAGGCGAGAATGGTCCCTTCCACGAGTTGATGGGGGCTGACCTCCATGATCATGCGATCCTTGAAGGTGCCCGGCTCGCTCTCATCAGCGTTCACACAGAGGTAGCGAGGCTTGGGGCTAGTGGGCGGCAGGAAGCTCCACTTTTGGCCCGTGGAAAAGCCCGCGCCGCCGCGCCCGCGCAGCCCCGATTGCTTGACTTCTTCGAGCAGCGCGTCCGGCGAGAACCGCTGAAACACCTCCGCCAGCGTGTCATAGCCGCCGTGCGCGCGGTACACATCCATCTGGTCAATGCCCGGCACCTCGAAGTGCGGTGTCACAAATTGAGGAAATGGACCGAGCGGCAGTGTCACGCTCTCGGCCATCATCTTATCTACTGTCTCCGCCATGTGCTTATCTGGCCTTCTTCGCTTTCGGGTCCGTGTCGGTCGCGTTGTGTGAAACGCGCTTCGCCTCAGGGCGCTGAGGCGGATGGCGCTGGGGCCGCTGAGGCGCGCCGCTCTGGTCCGCGCCGACAGCCACGCTGGTGTAGCCACCATTGCCTATCGGTCGCCATTGACTAGCGAGATCGCCAATGCCCTCGCCACGATCGAGGCGGTCGAGCAGGGTATCCGCCAGCGCCGTGGTCACGTTCTCCACGAACGCTCCATTGACCTGCAAGACGGGAGCCATGCCGCACGCCGCCAGGCATTCCACGCCCTCAAGGGTGAAGCGCCTGTCGGGAGTTGTCTCACCACGCCGGATGCCCAGTCGCTGTTCCACGTGGGCCATGAGGGTATCACAGCCACGTAGGTAGCATGAGATGCTGGTGCATACCTTGATGACAGAACGACCGAGAGGGGCCTGATGGTACATCGAGTAGAATGTGACGACTGACTCGACCTCGTCAGGCTTGACACCGATGACCTCGGCCACCGCCGCGATGCCCTCTGGCGAGACGTACCCCTCGTCACCCTGGACGAGATGCAGGCAAGGCAGCATCGCTGAGCGCGCGTCCGGGTAGCGCGCCGCCAGCTCGCGCATGCGTGTCCATGTCTCTTCATGCGGCATCAGCGATCCACCTCTCCTAGGACGATGTCAATGCTGCCAATGGCCGCCACGACATCGGCGATGAGCTGTCCCTCGATCATGTGGGGCAGCGCCTGGAGATTGGCAAAGGAGGGCGCGCGCACGTGCATGCGATAGGGGCGGGGGCTGCCATCGCTTACCAGATAGAAGCCCAACTCGCCTTTGGGCGACTCGGTGCGCACGTAGACCTCGCCGATGGGTGGGCGATAGCCCTCTGTGTAGAGCTTGAAGTGGTGGATAAGCGCTTCCATGTTCGAGGAGATCTCGTACTTGAGCGGCGGCACGATCTTCGGATCATCCACCTGCCAGCGCCCCTCCGGCATGCCCTCGATCGCCTGGCGGAGGATACGCATACTCTGCTCCATCTCTAGCATGCGCACGAGGTAGCGATCATAGACATCGCCATTCGTGCCGACGGGAATATCGAACTCGAAACGCTCATACCCGCTGTACGGGAAGGACTTGCGTACGTCATAGGTGACGCCGCTACCGCGCAGCGTCGCGCCCGTGCAGCCAAGGGCGACGGCCCGCTCCGCCGAGAGCTTGGCCACGCC
>JADMIN010000904.1 GCA_015478575.1 Ktedonobacterales bacterium
GTCGTGACCAGCCCAAGATAGTACTTGAGATTGGGCCACCAGCCGTGCAACGTTGCCCTAACGGGCGCGAGTCCGCGTGCCAGCGGTGCCCAACTGGCCGCGGCGCGCGTGCGCACCGCCCCAAGTCGCGCGATCCCCCCCTGGACAAAGCGTTGATGCGCCTGTGTCCTCAGCCACGTGCGCCAGCGCTCCCCCCCAAAAGGCATGCGCTCATCACCAGGCCGATCATGCGCCGCGTCATGGGCGTCAGCCTCCGCGCGCGCGCCCACGAGCGGCATGCCACGGCGCTCGCGGTAGCGGATAACATCGAGCGCGAGACACGTCAGCGAGAAGGCACCCAGCAAACCGAAGGCATACATATCGCCAAGGATGCCAATCTGCCCGCGAACCGCGATCAGAATGCCCATCGGAATGCCGGTCGCGAGAATGATCGAGACGTGCGGCGTGCCACGCATCTGATTCGTGCGTTCCACGATCTCAGGGAAGAAGCGCATCCGCGAGAGCGCCAAGAAGACATGGTAGGCCCCGATGATCGCCGTATTGCTGGCGAAAACCAGCAGCGCCGAGGCCGTGATCGCCGTGAGAATCTTCAGCACATCACCGCCGTAGGCGCCGCCGAGCTGCGAGATGAATTTGTTCGGGTCAACCGTGGACGCATTCAGCAGCGTGGTCGAGAAGATGGTGAGCAGCGGACTGGTGACGCCAACAGTAATCACCACCAGCGCTAACGCCGCCGTCACCGTCTTGTTGCGCGGCGCGCGCATCACGGGGGAGAGCTGCGAGATACTCTCCAGGCCAGAGAAGGCCAGGAACGCGCCAGCGAAGCCCGTGAGCACAAGCGGCACCGTGAGATGCTGACCGCTGAAGATCTCACGGAAGACCAGCAGGATGGTACGCAGCGGCACCTTCCAGAGCACGAGGATGAGAATCGCGATATCGCTGAGGAAGGCCGCGACGGCGATGACCGCGCTGACAATCGCGCTTTCCTTGATGCCCCACCAGTTCAAGACGCCGAGCAGCGCCAGCACGATGACGGTGATGGGCAGGACGATAGGAGCGATCCGCGGCACGATCTCGGTAAAGTATTGCAACCCGGAGAGCGAGCTGAGGGCCGACGTCAGAAAGTAGTCCACCAAGATGAACATGCCACCGACCGCGCCAGCCCAGGGATTCAGCCCATGCGCGGCCACCGTCACGACGCCGCCGCCCTCCGGGAAGCGCACACTCACCTCAGCAT